>CAZHJW010000004.1:30051-41802 GCA_964533265.1 uncultured Pedosphaera sp. | reverse complement strand
GAGCGGCAATGCCGGCATTTTGCATGGCCGGTGAAGCTGAATGATGCACAGGAAACCCATATACCGCGCAGAGGCGAGTATTGGCTGTAAGGGGCTGGGCATGTGCGGTCACGAGTCGAATGTAGCGGTCACGAGCTTGTGGGTCGAGAGTCGAGTGGCTTGACGGCGGGCCGAGGCTTTCCCAAGATGCCGAACCGATTAACCATGAGTGACAAGATTTTCCCCCCGTCGGCTGAAGCTTCGGCTGGTGCCCATATTTCCTCGATTGAGCAATACCGCGAATTATACGAACGGTCGATCAATGATCCTGAAAGTTTCTGGACCGAGCAGGCTGAGCGTCTCCATTGGTTTGAAAAATGGACCGCCTTACAGGAGTGGGACTATTCCAAGGTGGAGATTAAATGGTTTTTGGGTGGAAAGCTAAATGCCTGCTATAACTGTGTGGACCGGCATGTGGATGAAGGTCATGGCGATGATACCGCACTGATCTGGGAAGGGAACGATCCAAATGAAAGCCGAGCTTTTACTTATGCCGAGCTTCAGGGTGAAGTACAAAAGGCTGCAAACGCGCTCAAGAACCTTGGGATCGAAAAGGGTGATCGAGTTTGCATTTACATGCAGATGATCCCTGAGCTTTCGATCGCCATGCTTGCTTGCGCCCGGATTGGGGCGGTGCACTCAATTGTTTTTGGCGCATTTAGTGCCGATAGCCTCGTGACCCGTATCAACGACTCGGAGTGCAAGGCGATTATTACGCAGGATACCGGCGTGCGCGGAACCAAGCTGGATATTCCCATGAAGGCGAATGCTGATGAGGCCGTGAAGAGTACGCCTTCAGTCGAGAAGGTTTTGGTCGTCAAACGTACGGGTGCAGAAGTGGAGATGAAAGAGGGGCGCGACGTCTGGTGGGCAGAAGCATTGAAGGCGGCTGATCCGGTGTGTCCGGCTGAACCAATGGACTCAGAAGATCCTCTTTTCATTCTCTACACTTCGGGTAGTACCGGTAAGCCCAAGGGAGTTCTGCATACAACTGGCGGCTACCTGACGTATGCGGCCACCACTCATCACTACATCTTTGATTACCACCCGGGCGACGTTTACTGGTGCACTGCAGACATTGGATGGGTTACCGGCCATTCCTATATCGTCTACGGGCCGATGGCGAATCGGGCGATCACCATGATGTTTGAAGGTGTGCCGAATTATCCTGATTTCGGTCGGTTCTGGCAGATTGTGGCCAAGCACAAGGTGAATATTTTCTATACCGCCCCAACTGCCTTGCGTGCACTAATGAAGGAGGGCGATGATTGGCCCGGGCAGCATGATCTTTCGAGTTTGCGTTTGTTGGGCACAGTGGGCGAACCCATAAAGAGCCCGGAATGGACATGGTATCACGAAGTGATCGGCAAAGAGAAATGCCCGGTCGTGGATACTTGGTGGCAAACCGAGACCGGTGGGATAATGATTTCGCCCCTGCCGGGGGCTACCCCGACCAAACCCGGCAGTGCAACTTTGCCTTTCTTTGGGGTGAAACCGGCACTGGTGGATGATGAAGGTAACGTGATTGAAGGCAATGATGTGGCCGGTAATCTATGCATGCTGGAACCGTGGCCGGGTCAAATGCGTACGGTGTATGGAGATCAGCAGCGTTTCTTTGATACCTACTTTGCGCGTTTCCCGGGTAAATATTTCAGTGGAGATGGCTGCAGGCGCGATGCTGATGGATACTACTGGATCACTGGCCGTGTGGATGATGTGATTATAGTGAGTGGCCATAATTTGGGTACCGCAGAGATTGAAGGAGCTATTGGCGGTCATTCAGCCGTGGCTGAGGCAGCGGTGGTGGGTTATGACCATGAGATTAAAGGCAACGCCATCTATGCTTATGTGACTCTGAAAACCGGGGAGGAAGTGACTGAAACACTGACGGCGGAGATTGTGAAGCAGGTGAGGGCAGATATCGGGCCGCACGCTTCCCCAGAAAAGATTCAGTTTACACAGGGCCTTCCCAAAACGCGTAGTGGCAAGATTATGCGCCGCATCCTGCGCAAGATTGCTGAAGGCGATACGGAGAACTTGGGCGATACCAGTACACTGGCTGATCCTGCTGTGGTGGAGTCGCTGGTAGCCGGTCGCGTTGAGTAATTCGCTCCTGTTAATGGGTCGTGCTTGCTCTGATTGGAGTCAATGTTAGTGTGTTGCCGTGAGTTGGCTTCCGTTTGAGTTTTCACTGGCGCTTCGTTATCTGCGACCCAAGCGGACGGCGGTATCATTTATTACTTTGATTTCAGTTACGGGTGTAATGCTCGGAGTGGCGGTCCTGATCATTGTGACATCCGTTTTTTCAGGGTTCCATCTCCAGCTTAAAAAGACTTTTTTTCAATTTTCTGCCGATGTGCAGATACGTAAAGTGGCAGGTGATGAATCTGGCAATATGGTTGTCGTCCCAATCGAAAACTATTCCGATTTGGCTAAACGCATGTCCGAAGTAGAAGGGGTAAAAGGAGCCATGCCTATTGTGGCTGGTAAAGTTATGCTTGAGACTCAACCTGTAGGAGCGGAGTCGCAGTTTGATGCACCGCGGTTGATTGGCGTGGATGAAGAAGGGATGCGGAAAGTCAGTATGGTGCCGCAATCCATGGTGGCCGGTGAATTTGATCTTTCGGGTAATGGTTTGGTTGTAGGCTACAACTTCGGGCGGTCCGACGGTTTGTTTCGGTTGGGTGTGGGCGATAGGGTCTCAATATATTCGCCTCAAAGCCTTAAGGAAATGAAGGATGCGAAGGAGGACGGGGAGACACTCGGGATTTTACCTGAAGAGTACACAGTAAAGGGTGTGTTTGATGCGGGGCAAGGCGAGCTTAATGATTTTATTTTCTGTGACCTCTGGAATGCGCAGGATCTTTATCATATTGAGGATGATATTGCACACATGGTTTGGGTAGAAACAGATCAACCGCTCAATCTTGCACCGGTGACGGTGGGTCTGCAAAAAGAGATCGGCACCAATTATCACATTGGCACATGGGAAGATTTAAACCCGGTTCTTCTGGCTCAAGTAGAAGTGGAGAAAATGGTGACGCAATTTCTAATGTTCTTTATCGTTATTGTGGCTGCCTTTGGAATCGCAAGTTCCCTGATTATCTTTGGGGTGCAGAAAACTAAAGAGATCGGTTTGCTGAAAGCCTTGGGTGCAGCCAATGCCCAGGTTAGTAATGTATTTCTGATCCAAAGCGCTGTGGTGGGTGTTTTAGGAACAGGCTTGGGCGTGGGATTGGGTATGTTGGTGCTAAAATACCGGAATGAATTTCTTGGTTTCATGCGGGGGAAAGGAGTAGAGCTTTTCCCGGAGAAGTTATACGGCTTCCGCGATTTGCCGGCGCAAATTGTGCAGAGTGATGTGGTGGTAATTTGCGGGGTCTCTTTTTTAATCTGTATAATGGCTGGTTTATTGCCTGCCTGGAATGCGGCACGGTTGCAGCCGGTGGAGGCCCTGCGCAATGAATGAGGTTGTGCTCAGCGCTCAAGGCGTTTGTAAATCTTATCACCTTGGAGGCAAGGAGTTGGCTGTTCTTCAAGGAGTCAACTTGGACTTACATCAAGGTGAATTTGTAGCCCTTCAGGGGGCTTCGGGGTCAGGTAAAAGCACTCTCTTGCAATTACTGGGAGGACTCGACCGACCCGGCTCTGGGTCGATACTTTTTAACGGGAGCCCATTACGCCTTCAAACTGCCTCACAGTCAGCTCGATTTAGAGGGCAACACGTTGGTTTTGTTTTTCAGGCATACCATTTATTGCCCGATTTGGATGCGCTGGAGAACGTGATGTTGCCGGCTCAAGTTCAGCGTCTCTCACAATCAATAATTGAAAACCGGGCCCGTGATTTATTGGATAAAGTAGGGTTAAATGCACGTATGAGCCATCGACCCTCTGAATTATCTGGAGGTGAGCAGCAGCGAGTGGCCATTGCCCGTGCTCTGATGAATGTGCCTGAAATTGTTCTGGCCGATGAGCCGACCGGCAACTTGGATACGGCGACTGAACTGGAGATTATTGAGCTTCTAAGAGAGCTTCACGTGGATCGGCGACTCACTTTGATGGTGGCCACACACGACGAGACTGTTGCGAATGCAGCTCAGCGCGTGGTGCATTTGAAAGATGGTCAGGTATGTGAATACTGAGAGATTGCTCAAGGTTGGTATTTCCCTCTAGGGTGGGCAGAGCGATGAAGGTATTTGTCGACGGAAAGTTTGTGGATGAGAAAAAGGCGGTGGTCTCGGTTTTTGATCATGGCCTTCTTTATGGAGATGGCGTCTTCGAAGGGATCAGGGCTTACAACGGACGGGTATTCAAACTTAGTGAACACGTTGATCGGTTGTTCTACTCTGCAAAGGCGATCCTGTTGAAGATTCCCTTAAGTCACAAGGCGATCTGCGAAGCAGTTTGCCAAATATGCCGCCGCAATAAAATTCGTGATGGATACATTCGATTGGTAGTAACCCGTGGGGCGGGGACGCTGGGACTGGACCCCAATCGCTGTAGTAATCCGCAGGTAATCATCATTGCCGATAAAATACAGCTCTACCCCAAGGCGTTTTATGAGAAGGGGCTAAAAATTGTGACTGTGCCGACCACCCGCAACCACGCAAATGCGGTTAATCCGGCAATCAAGTCCTTGAACTATCTCAATAATATCCTTGCAAAGATTGAAGCGACTAATGCTGGCTGTGTGGAGGCCATCATGCTGAATCATGAGGGGTTTGTCGCAGAGTGTACTGGTGACAACATTTTTATGCTTAAGGACGATAAAATGCTTACTCCGCCCTTGGCAGCGGGCGCACTGCATGGAATTACACGTGGAGTGGCCATTGATTTGGCTGAGGACAACGGTATAGAAGTTAGTGAGCCTGATCTAACTCGGTATGACTTATACAATGCTGATGAGGTTTTCATCACCGGCACAGCGGCTGAAGTGGTGCCTGTGGTCAAAATAGACGGTCGTCAAATAGGTCGAGGCAAGCCGGGTAGGTTAACCAGAAAATTGATGAAAGCGTACAAGGATTTGACCAATTCTACGGGTCAAGTGATATAGATAATTAGAGCGATGAAGTGCTGTCAATCTGATTGTGAAAACGAGGCGACGGTGCATTTGACCGAAATAGTGAATGGTCAAATGAAGAAGATCGATCTCTGTGAGGAATGCGCCAAGGAGAAAGGGGTGACCGATCCGCAAGGTTTTGCTCTTGCCGATTTGCTTCTTGGCTTAGGTGCATCCTCGGAAATGGACTCAGCAGGGCCCGAACTTGAGTGCCCCACCTGTGGGTTTACCCAAGCGGACTTCAAGAAGACTGGCCGACTAGGTTGTTCTACCTGTTACGCTGTTTTCTCTCAGCCATTGGAAGCGATGCTCAAACAAATGCATAAAGGAACTCAGCACATCGGCAAGGTGCCCAAGGCGCTGCGTGCACAACTGGATATTACTAAGCAGCGGGATCAATTGAATGAGCAACTTCAAAAAGCGATAGAAATGGAAAATTATGAGGAAGCGGCCAGGCTTCGGGACCATTTGAAGGAACTGGAATCGGTCAATGCTGCAGAGGGGAAAAAATGACGGATCTCCTAGATTTTCTTACCCCTTCTGGTGAACTGTCTGCGGTTTCTGGCCCTGAAGACCACGTGGTATTGTCTAGTCGGGTGCGTCTGGCGCGTAATGTAAGCGGGGTGCCTTTCCCCGGTCGTGCCAAGAAGCAGGCTCGTCAGGAAACGTGTGACACAATCAAGCCCTTGGTCTATGCGGCCTCGGCTATGCGGGGAGGATTTTCCACCGGCATGGAGGATTTAAAGGCGCTGGACAAGCAACTTTTAGTGGAGCGTCATCTGATCAGTCGGGAGCACGCGGCTAAAGGTGGCGGGAGTGCACTTGTCCTTAACAAAGACGAAACTCTGAGCGTAATGGTTAATGAAGAGGACCATCTGCGGATGCAAGCGTTGATGCCAGGTATGCAGATCAAGCAGGTATGGCAAAAGATCGATCGGTTTGATACGAGCCTAGAAAAGAAGATTGATTATGGCTACGACGCTAGTTACGGCTATCTCACTGCGTGTCCTACCAATTTGGGTACTGGTATTCGAGTGAGCGCGATGCTGCATTTGCCGGGATTGGTGCTCACTGACCAAGTGAATCAAATCGTTCAGGCTGTAACTAAGCTGGGCCATGCTGTACGAGGTTTATATGGTGAGGGAACAGAGGCGTTGGGTCATATATTTCAGGTTTCAAATCAAATGACACTTGGAGAAAGTGAGAGTGACATCATCGAGAGAATACATAAGGTTGTGCTTCAGATTATAGAGCATGAGGTAAATGCGAGGGCAACCTTGCAGCAGGCCAAGGCAAAGGAATTATATAATCATATAGGCCGAGCTTATGGTGTTATTGCTAATGCTCATATTGTCAGCTCCAAGGAGTCAATGAACCAGCTTTCGTTGATTCGATTGGGCGTGAAATTGGGTGTGTTTCAGGATTTGGATGTAGCTGTAGTAGATGAGCTTTTCTTGGTGACGCAACCGGCGCATCTGCAGCAGTTAGTGGGGGAAAAATTGTCCGGCGAGGAGAGGGATGTGCGGCGGGCAGATCTACTTCGATCTCGCTTAGACGGAATAAAGGGAGTACAATTGTCCGAATAAGAGCAGTAATTGATGGTTGATTCTGGTCGATTTTACAAATAATCCGTCATTTATATAATTTGTGGGCATAAGTTGGCATTCAGATTGCTGGACGTAATAAGGGGTAACCATTAAAATTTTTTTGATTAATGAGCGACGAGGGGATGAGTAATTTCACGCCGCGGGCACAGCAGGTGCTTGCGCTGGCACGTAAGGAAGCTGACCGGTTCAATCACAATTTTGTGGGAACCGAGCATCTTTTATTGGGTCTTATCAAACTTGGCCAGGGCGTGGCAGTGAATGTTCTACAAAAGATGGGCCTTGATCTTGAGACTGTACGACTTGAGGTTGAGAAACAAGTAGGAACGGGCCCTGATCAGAAACAGGTTGGCAATATTCCTTATACCCCTCGAGTTAAAAAGGTGCTAAACCTCGCGTCGAAAGAGGCCAAGCAGCTTCAACACACATATGTAGGTACTGAGCATATCCTTTTGGGGTTGTTGCGTGAAGGCGATGGGGTTGCCGCCCGAGTTCTGAAGAATCTTGATGTTGATATTGAGGATGCCCGTAAGGAGATACTCAAAGAGTTGGACCCCAATTTCGTTATGAGCGAAGAGGAGTTGGAGGATGATGATGAAGGCGAAGAGGCGGGATCGGTAAAAGGTGGAGGTAAAAAAGGCAATAAGACGCCTGCCCTCCGTGCTTTTGGTCGGGATTTAACGGAGATTGCCCGTAAGGGCGAGATGGATCCGGTGATAGGTCGTGCTGATGAGATTGAGCGGGTAATCCAAATACTTTGTCGACGCACCAAGAATAACCCTGTGTTGCTGGGAGAAGCAGGTGTGGGGAAGACGGCAATCGTCGAGGGTTTGGCGCAGGAAATTGTGTTGGGCAATGTTCCAGAGATCTTGCGTGATCGGCGGGTAGTGACATTGGATCTCGCCTTGATGGTGGCGGGCACCAAGTATCGCGGTCAGTTTGAGGAGCGTATCAAAGCGGTGATGGACGAGATTCGCCGTGCAAAAAATGTAATATTATTTGTTGATGAGTTACACACCATTGTGGGCGCCGGTTCTGCTGAAGGCACGATGGATGCTAGCAATATCATTAAACCCGCGCTCAGTCGCGCTGAGCTCCAATGTGTCGGCGCAACCACGCTTAATGAGTATCGAAAGTACATCGAGAAGGACGCGGCACTGGAGCGTCGATTCCAAACTGTGAAGGTCGAGGCTCCTTCAATTGATGAGACGATTGAGATTTTGAAAGGTCTTCGCAGCAAGTATGAAGATCACCATAATGCTGAGATTACTGACGAAGCGGTGACTGCTTCAGTGAAACTGTCTGACCGGTATATTACTGCGCGCTATCTTCCCGACAAGGCAATCGATGTGATGGATGAGGCAGGGTCCCGGGCTCGTATAAAGACAATGACCCGTCCTCCCGAGATTAAAGACCTTGAGTTGAAAATTGATGAAATTAAGGAGAAAAAAGAAGAGGCCATTAAGGAGCAGGATTTCGAGCGGGCCGCCGCCATGCGGGATGATGAAAAGCAGGCTAAGGAAAATTTAGAGAATGCAATGGAACAATGGAAGGCCTCCTGTGCAGACAATCGCGTTGTGATTTCAGATGAAGATATCATGCAAGTAGTGGCCAAGTGGACTGGCATACCGTTGCAGCGCATGGAGAAAGATGAGATTAAGAAACTGCTCAACATGGAGAAAACGCTTGAGCAGAAGATTATTGGTCAAAGTGATGCGGTTACTGCCCTCAGTAAGGCCTTGCGTCGTTCGCGGGCCGATCTTAAAGATCCGATTCGTCCGATTGGAGCCTTTGCGTTGTTTGGTCCGACTGGTGTCGGTAAGACACTATTGGCCAAGACAATTGCACAGGAGCTTTTCGGTGATTCGAAGGCATTGATTCAAATAGACATGAGCGAATATATGGAAAAATTTGCCAGCTCTCGCCTGGTGGGTTCGCCTCCCGGTTATGTCGGGTTTGAGGAAGGCGGGCAGCTTACTGAGCAGGTGCGACGGCGACCTTATTCGGTTGTGTTGTTCGATGAAATTGAGAAAGCGCACCCTGATGTGTCCAATATGTTGTTGCAGATTTTGGAAGAGGGGAAATTGACTGATAGTCAGGGCCGTACTGTTGACTTTCGAAATACCATTATTTTACTCACTTCGAATGTGGGTTCGGATAGCGTTAAAAAGAGCAAGTCTATCGGATTTAATAATTCTGATGGTGAGGTTGATTACGAGAAGATGCGGGAAATGATCATGGATGAGGCCAAGAAGGTTTTCCGGCCGGAATTCTTGAATCGACTTGATGATACCATAGTGTTCCATGCACTTGACAAGGAGGCGTTGATGAGAATTTTAGACTTGGAGGTTAAAAAGGTCGTACAGAGATTGGAGAAGAAAGACATTAACTTGGTGCTGGACGAAAAAGCCCGCGACCTTCTCGTGGAGAAGGGACATGATCCGGAATACGGCGCGCGCCCGATGCGGCGTGCTGTCGAGCGATTTATGGAGGATCCGCTGGCTGAGGAAATTTTACGAGGTAAGCTTGTCGAGGGCCGGCCGATCAACGTGTCGGCAGATGAAGAAAAGCTTACATTTTCGCAAAGGTCGGCTACTGAAAAAGCAGTGGCTGGTGACTGATCGGTGAATTAACATCGATCTGTCGAAATATAAAAAAGGAGTGAGGTGGCATGAGCGCCGCCAAGGGGGAGTTATTCAGCTTTGTTGAGGGTATGGGCCGCGTGGCGCTTTTGGCGTGCGAGGTTTTTAGGTCCCTTTTCACTACTCGTCTGGGTTGGTCTGAGTTGATCAGGCAATTGCATTTCATAGGCTATAAATCACAATTCGTCGTGCTAACCACCGGAGCCTCCACCGGTATGGTTTTTTGTGCGCAGACATTTTTTCAATTTCATAAAGTGAAGATGGACACCGCCGCGCTATCGGTAGTAGGTGTGGCGATGACTAGTGAGCTTGGCCCCGTCTTGGCCGGGTTAATGGTTGCCGGCCGAGTTGGGGCGGCCATGACTGCAGAAATAGGGACCATGCGGGTAACTGAACAAATAGACGCATTAAAATGTATGGCCACACATCCAGTCGATTATCTTGTGGTGCCGCGCTTTCTTGCCACCGTTATTTCGATGCCGCTGCTGACCATACTTGCATGGCTGGTTGGCATCGGAGCGGCTTATCTTTTGGCGGGGAAACTACTCGGCATTGAAGAGGCATTTGCGCTGAAACACATGTATTTTTACACTGATGCTCAAGATGTTTTAATGGGTTTAATCAAAGCGGTTGTATTTGGTGCGTTAATCTCCCTTGTAAGCTGCTATCATGGTTTGAACTGTGGGAAGGGTGCCGAAGGCGTCGGACGCGCCACTAATGAGGCGGTGGTGCATTCGTGTATCGCAATTCTGGTCTCCAACTTTTTTCTCACACTTTTCCTTCGATCAATTTTGTATCAGGCGTAATGATTAAGGTGAATAATATTTCCAAGAGTTTCGGGGGGCACAAGGTGTTGGATGGGGTTAGTTTCTCGGTGGAAGAAGGGGAGAGTATCGCGATTATTGGTCGAAGTGGGACGGGTAAAAGCGTCCTTATTAAGCATATTATAGGGTTAATTTCTCCCGATTCGGGTTCGGTAAAAGTAGATGGCCACGAATTGATAGGAATGAATGAGCGTGAGCTACTGGCGATTCGGCGGAAATTTGGAATGCTTTTTCAGGGGGCTGCTCTTTTTGATTCCTTAGATGTGGCTGAAAACGTTGCCTTTCCACTGAGACGGTCAGGGGTTGCTGATGAAAGGGAAATCATCCGGCGTGTTGATGAGGTTTTGAGTTTGGTGGAGTTGCCTGGCACCGGGGCGAAGATGCCCTCAGAGCTTTCAGGAGGAATGCAGAAACGTGTAGGGTTGGCCCGGGCAATTGTCCATCGGCCAAAAATAATATTGTACGATGAGCCGACTACTGGATTGGATCCGGTTGTTTCAGATAGTATTGATCAATTAATGATGCGAGTGAGGGACAATTATCAGGTGACCTCCATTGTCATCACTCATGATATGCGTTGTGCCCGCAGGATGGGCCAGAGGATAATATATTTACGGGAAGGACAAGTTTATCTCGACGCTCCGGCGGACGAGGTTTTCAATTCAGAAGATGAGTTAGTGGGTCGGTTTATCCGAGGTGAGGCGGATTTCTCCGTTGAGTCAGGTTAGAACGAGAAGAGATGTGGGTGCACTGGATGTGGTTATGAGTGGTAAGTCAATGCTTTTGAAGGAGGCGGGAATTTAGATGAGTAGTGGTCGATTGGAATTAAAAGTAGGCTTATTTGTCGTCGTGCTGCTTGGATTAGCCGCGATAATGTCTATCAAGTTCAGTAAAACCGGCTTCGGTTTAAGCGACACGTTTTCCATCAAGTTGAAAACCAAGGAAGCAGGCACGGTTATCAAAAATTCACCAGTGCTAATGTCGGGTGTCAAGGTGGGGTATGTGGATGAAATAAATCTGGATATTAATGGTTCAGTCACATTGACAGTGGAGTTATTCTCTAAATATACAGATAATATTGACGCCAACGCGACGTTTGAAATCAAATCAATCGGGTTCCTGGGCGATCAATATGTCGGTGTGTTTCCCCCGCCAGAGCGAACCAAGCCTCTTCAGGATGGTGCGGTAAAACCGTGTAAATCACCGTTCGATATAATGGCTGTGGGAAGGGATGCCCAGAATTTGATCTTCGACGTGACTGAACGGGTTCAGGATCTCAATGCAACTATCAATTTGTTTAATACAACCCTTGTTACGATTAATGAGGGAATATTGAGCACCAATACATTATCGGCTTTTACGAATTCCGTAGGAGTACTCTCGCAAAAAATTGAGCAATTAGCAGACTTGAATGCTACTAAAGTTTCGAACGATGTGGCTGAAGGTATTGAAAAATTTAATTCTACCATGGGAAAATTCGACAACTTGGCTATTGGCCTTAGTGATTTTAATTCTACCAAAGCAACTAAAGACGTTGCTGACGGTATTGAAAAATTTAATTCTACCATGGAGGATTTACAAAA
>CAZHJW010000004.1:0-29951 GCA_964533265.1 uncultured Pedosphaera sp. | reverse complement strand
TACAAAATCTGACTAATGGCCTTAGTGATTTTAATGCCACTAAAGTATCTCAAGGCGTGGCTGGTGCGGTGAAACACTTCAGCGTGGCGGCGAAGAAAATCGGGGATATAGCAGAGAGGGTGGACTCCGGCAAGGGCATTGCGGGCAGTCTCCTGAAGGATGAGGAGATGCGTGTGCAGTTCCAATTGTTGGTTTCTAACCTAAACACGACCGCAGCAGGTTTAACGAATATAGTTAAGCAAATTAATGAGCGCGGTTTGTTCTTCAAGCCCCCGCCAGAAAAAATCGTCATCCCCCCCCGCAGCGTGCGGCCTAAGTGACCATGGGCCGGGTTACTGTTTTTAACGCATTTAACCCAGTGCAGGCGCAAATAATCGGAGCACGTCTTCGAACAGCTGGGTTGGATGCTACTGTAGAAGGCGAGGCAGCTGCTTTGAGCATGGAGGGGTACTCGCTTGCCACTGGTGGTATTCGTGTGCAGGTTCCGTCTTCGCAGGAAGCTGATGCACGTCAGCTGATCGAGGCACATGAAGAAGACGAGTCCTAAATTATGGAAAAAGCTGCAAGGAAGCCTTGCTTCGGGTGAACTGAAGTTGGATGAGGCCACGCTGACTTCTCATAGTGGAGATAAATGGTTTGAAACCAATCTCCCGGAGTCGGTGGCGTTGCCACGCTCAGTCAAATCGGTCAGTGCTATTCTGAAGTTTGCTAATCGCCACAATATTCCAGTTACGGCGCGCGGAGCGGGGTATGGTTATGTGGGAGGTTGCGTGCCGTCGCGCGGAGGAATAGCTTTGTCACTGGCTCGCATGGCTCGTATTCGGGAGATTAATGCGAAGGACTTTGTGGCTGTTGTTCAGCCAGGTGTGATCACTGGAGTCTTGCAGGAAGAAGCCGAGGTCAAGGGGCTCTATTATCCGCCCGACCCCGCCAGTCGGGCTGATTGCAGTATTGGTGGGAATATTGCAACCAATGCCGGAGGACCTCGATGCCTGAAGTACGGAGTTACTTCAGACTACGTTCTCGGGTTGGAAGTAGTGTTGGCTGATGGAAGCATTGTTCGACTGGGAAGCCGGACGCACAAAAATAAAACAGGTTTTGATTTTGCCCGGTTCTTTACGGGGAGTGAGGGGCTCTTGGGCGTGGTAACCGAGGCTACTTTGAAATTACTGCCTTTACCCCCTTTTTCTGCGGCTTTGTCGATAGGTTTCGGTTCAATTACTGCCGCTGCCAAGGGTATCGATCTGATATTTAAGGCCGGGTTTTTGCCAAGTGCATTGGAGATTGCTGATGAATTTACGTTGAAGGCGGCAACTCAACGGACTGGGAGTGACCGGTTTTCCGGATGCTGTGGACATCTGATTGTAGAATTGGATGGGCAGGAGAGGAGTGTGCGCGGAGAATTACGGGATGTAAAAAAACTGCTGATGCGTTTGAAGCCACGGTTTGTTGATCAAGCTTTTGGAAAACAGGCTGTTGAATCAATATGGGAATTGCGTCGTGAGTTTTCCTATTCACTACGTGACACGGGTCTGGTTAAGCTTAATCAGGATATAGTTGTTCCGAGAGGCTGTTTGATTGAGTTGTTGGAGTTTGCGGATCGGTTGCAGAAAAAGCACAGCATACCGGTGGCTTGCTTTGGCCACGCTGGTGATGGGAATATTCACGTTAATGTAATGTTGGACGAGGCAAAGTCTGGACGCATGAAGTTCAGGAATGCAGCACTAGATGAATTATTTCGGTGGGTGGTGAAAACTGGCGGGGTAATTACCGGTGAGCACGGAATCGGGATTGCTAGAAAACCCTGGTGGCCTCTGGCGACCTCGTCGGAAGTGCGCAAATTACATCAAAGCGTGAAGCAAGCACTCGATCCTAAAGGTATTTTAAATCCGGGCAAATTCCTCTAGGAAGGGCGGGCCAGCGCCACGGTGATTGTGCGACCTGACAGTTCAGAGCCATCCAATTTACCTACAGCGTTGCTTGCGCTTGTGGAATCATTCATTTCGATAAATCCGCAGCCATTGGAGCGGCCTGAAGTACGGTCGCGGACATGAGTGACTCCGGCAACATCGCCCGCAGAAGCAAAGTGAGCTTTTAGGTCATCGCCCGAAATCTTAAAGGGCAGGTTGCCCACATAAAGTGTGTTGGCCATCGGTTGAGTAAAACATGGTGTTTACCATGGTTCAAGATCGATGCACCAAAACGACGAATTCCCCCTTTGGTTTCCGTTCGGCGTAATACCCTGCCAATTCAGCCGGTTTTCCGCGTAGGAATTCCTCAAATTTCTTGGTGAGTTCCCGTGCTAGTACCACTTCAGCGTCAGGCCATTGAGCATGTAGTTCCCCTATTAGCTTGACGATGCGATGTGGCGACTCATAAAAGCATAATGTTCCGGTTACCTTATTCATCGACTCCAGTTTTTTTCCTCGTGCACCGCTTTTATGGGGAAGGAAGCCTATAAAATGGAATTCTTCGGTTGGTAAGCCACTGGGAGGGAGGGCTGCAGTGAGGGCACAAGGGCCGGGAACGCTCTCCACTCGGTATCCGGCTTCGATCGTGGCACGGACAATACGAACACCGGGATCACTAATGCCTGGAGTGCCAGCGTCACTTACCAATGCAACGGTTCCCCCCTCTTCGAGTTTCTTGGATATTTCTCCCGAACGTTTGGCTTCGTTGAATTTGTGGCAACTGATTAGTGATTGGTTGATGTTATGACCATTAAGTAACCGACGTGTGTGACGGGTGTCTTCAGCGGCTATCATACTGCATTCACGAAGAGTGCGAAGAGCACGTAATGTGATGTCTTCAAGGTTTCCGATCGGGGTAGCTACCAGATATAATGTTCCGGGTTGAAGTGGGGCTGGCGGCATGGCCGGATAAAACACAGTCGACAGCTAGGATGCAATCAGATTCGAATTGCCTTTTTCCTGTTTCGTTAGTATGTAATCTCGACTGATGCCGGTTGCTGAGGAGCGTAAAGTCTCACCCCCAAACTATCGATGGCCGTTTATTGTTGGTGGTTTCGCTGTTCTTTGGATGGTGTTAACCGTGGCTTGGATGGTGTGGGGAGCCAGTCAGACCAGGCAGGAAGGGGAGCGGCGAAGGCATTTGGATCCTTATGGGAATCAAATATATCAAACCAATCTCATAGATGATCATGAATAATACGTCGATGGCAGTGTTGGTTGGAACTCTATTCCTCTTGGGATGTGAGCCTAAGGAAGGTGATGGGTTGTCGGGCTCGAAAGTCCCATTATTAACAGATCCTGAAACTAAAAAAGAATTCAACACGGAACGCATGGCGTGGATCCCAGCGGGTAGTTATGATATGGGGTCCAAAAAGAACCAAGATGAGCAGCCGATTCATAAGGTGAAACTCGACGGTTTTTGGATTGGGAAATACGAGATAACCAACGAGGAGTACACCGAATTTGTCACGGATGCACGGTACAAGACAATTGCTGAACGCAAGCCTCGTCCAGAAGATTTTCCAGAAATTCCCCCGGAGGAGTTTAAGAACATCAAGGCCGGTTCAATTGTTTTTACGCCGCCTGATGAGGATATACCTGTTGAGCGTCTTAAGGCTCATAATGCGTTTCTGGCTTGGTGGAAATATGTGCCGGGGGCAAGTTGGCGTTTCCCTGAAGGGCCACAGAAGGAAGGTGTAAAGAGTAGGGCAAAGCATCCTGTGGTTCACATTGCCTGGTATGATGCGCAGGAGTACTGTAAATGGCTAACTCGTAAGACGGGAATTAAACACCGCCTGCCAACCGAGGCGGAATGGGAATATGCGGCACGTGGTGGATTGAAGGGGAAAGAATATGCATGGGGAGATGAACAAGAGCCAGAAGGCCAAATGATGGCCAATATATGGCAGGGCAGATTTCCTAAAGAGAATACCAAGAAGGACGGGTATTACACGACTGCACCTGTCGGGAAGTTTCCTCCCAATGGTTATGGGTTATTTGATGTGGGTGGAAACGTGTGGGAATGGTGTTCTGACTGGTACATGCCCAACTATTACCGGAACAGTCCTGTGTCCAATCCAAAGGGGCCTAATGAAAGCTATGATCCGAATGAGCCAGGGCAATGGAAACGCGTGCAACGTAGTGGGTCTTTTCTTTGCACAGATCTCTATTGTGGAGCCTTTCGCCCCTCTCGTAGAATGAAGACCACTCCGGATACAGGAATGTCTCACGCTGGGTTTAGAGTGGTAGCTGAAGCTCCAGCTCCGAGCAAACAATAAAAAAGTCCACCCAAAGGGAGCTCTTTCGTCTTACTGTCAGCGCCCTGCGGTTTGTTTGGGCTGTGTAATTGGCCACAGCAGGCTTCGTGTCCGGGCTGATCGAAGATAGGTTTCGAAATCCTTGATTATTTCCGGGTTGTTACGTGCTACATTTTGGGATTCGCTGGGATCACGCTTGATATTATATAGTTCCAAGGCTTTGCCGGGGGCTGGACGGATTGCCTTCCAGTCTCCTTTGCGTGCGGCCTGTTGTGAGCCGTACTCATGCATTTCCCAATACAGGTAATCGTGCCGGTTTTTTTGTTCTCGTCCGAGTAGCGTGGGCATGAAAGATATGCCATCAATTTCACGTGGTCTAGGCACGCGTGCTGCTGAGAGAATGGTGGGTAGAACGTCCCAATGGGCGAAGGGTTCATTACTAACTGTGTTGGGTTTGATTTTACCGGTCCACCGGGCTACCATGGGCACGCGTAACCCGCCTTCGTATAAATGGCCTTTGATGCCGCGGAAAGGGCCAGCACTCCGGAAAAAGGCAGGATTATTTCCGCCTTCCTGATGGGGGCCATTGTCACTCGTGAGGAAGATAAGAGTATCCTCATCCATTTTATATTCCCTTAACTTAGACATGATTTGACCAATGGCGGTATCAAGCCGCGTAATCATGGCTGCTTTGTTTCGTTCGGGCCTAGGCCACTTTTCTCCGCTATAAGGAAAATCCGTTGGCACTTCCATTCCGTTGCCGGCCTTTTCCGCGAGTTGGTTGTTTGCATGTGGTGCAGTGTAGGCAAGATACAGGAAGAAGGGCCGATAGTTTTTGTACCAGTCGGGTTTATAAATACGTATCGTGTTGAGTGCGGCTTTGGTTAGAAGATCTGTAGAATATGAGTTCCTTTGGCTTTTGGCATTAGCTGCTATCTGGACGTCTCCATTCCAGCCGTTAATGCCTTTAATTCCAGGCTCATAACGCCATACGTAGGTAGGGTAATGGTTGTTTGCATGAGTTTGGTCTACAAATCCTAGCCAGTGGCGGAAACCCTTTTTAAACGGTTCTCCTGGGGATCCTTTCCCCCCTAAATTCCATTTACCCAACGCAATATTTTCATATTGAGCATTCCCTTGCAGGAACATTGGTATCACGGTGTCGATGGTTCGCAAGGAGGCGGGTCTATTTCCCCTGATGTAGCTATGTCCAGTATGTTTGCCTGTAAGAATCGCACAACGGGACGCATTGCCCAGCGGAGCGCCTGCATAAAACTGGGTAAAACGCATGCCTTCGGAAGAGAGTTTATCAATATAAGGGGTTTTAATTAGTTTCTGGCCGTAGCTGCCTAAGTCGCCCCAGCCAAGGTCGTCCATTACAATAAAAATAATGTTGGGTGTTTCGGGTTTTGTGATTTCCCCGGGTTTTTTTGGCAAAATCACTTTGGATTTTTTAGCCGCATCTTTGTTTGGTTGTGGCGTTGGGACTGGTTGTGCGTTTGCAACAAACAGACTAGCCCAGCCGAACGCGAGTAATGATAACACCCCCATATTATTGTTTCTCATCATTTTATCTTTCATGGCCCACTCCTCCCTTGTGGAAAGGTTGCTATAAGCAACTGCGGGGAATACTAATAAATGTGGCCTCTTAACGAATTCTAAATTATCCACAAGTTGGGATAAGGTTTTTTGATCAATGTTTTATGAGAAACTCTAGGGGGGGCTGCCTCAAGCTTGAGGTAGTGGGCGAAATCTGTTTAGCTATGAGCACTGTTGATGAGAATTAAGGCATCAAGTCTGGTTTTGCTCCTCGCGCTGTATGTGTTGTGGATTACCGGGTGTTCCACTGTGCCTGAAACGGGCCGATCTCAATTCAACCTGATTTCCCCATCGTCGGAGCGATCGATGGGCCGGGATGCCTTTACTCAAATGAAGAGCAAAACATCCATGAGTCGGGATAAAAATGCAACGGCTATGGTTCAGCGGGTAGGTAGGCGCATTGCTGCCGTGGCTGATTTGCCCAAAGCTCAGTGGGAATTTGTTTTATTTCAGAATAGCCAAGCAAATGCCTTTTGCCTGCCCGGCGGAAAAGTGGGTGTCTATACAGGGCTTTTACCCATTACAAAATCAGAGGCTGGCCTAGCTACGGTGCTTGCGCATGAGGTGGCTCATGCGGTGGCACATCATGGCTCTGAAAGAATCAGTCGGGTGTTGGCAATTCAAGGAGTGGGGATTGCTGTGATGTCGCAAATGGACAATTTAAACTCCAATACACGCAAGTTATTGTATACAGCTTACGGTCTCGGAACGACTTTGGGCAGTGAATTACCTCACAGTCGACTACAGGAAAGTGAGGCGGATGAGATTGGGCTCATTTACATGGCGCGAGCTGGATATGATCCAGAGGAGGCAATTGAGTTCTGGAGACGGTTTTCCGAGTACAACAAAAATAAGGGCAGCAAGGTGCCGTGGTTCCTACGGACTCATCCGTTGGACGAACATCGAATCAATAATTTGAAGCGTTTGATGCCCAAAGCGAAGTTGCAATACCGACCTCGCTCAGACAAGGAAACTGATTCTCCTCAACCAAAGCAAGAGCTGCAGAAAACGATTGTCGAAAAAACCGTGGTGCTAATTGATCCGAAAAATGGTTCCAAAAGGTCAGTTATATGGAAACCGGGCCTTACACTCTACAGCGCGCGTCGGTCGGCGAAGATTGTTGCAGCGAGTGGAGCGAAGATTGAACGTGCTGGTAAAATTTTCCCAGGGAAGCCGGCTGCTTCTTTGCAGCCGAGTGACGTGGTGCGATGGAAATAGGTGGGACTTGTAAGTAGATCGGCTTTTCCTTAGCTTTCTCATATGTCTTCGGACGGCCCACAAGATGCGCCTCAGGATTGGCGCGGTGTTATTAAACACCTCGGTCCGGGCCTCATCATCACTGCCTGCATCGTTGGTTCGGGAGAACTGATTGCGACGCCCAAAGTGGGGGCCGAATACGGGTTCAGCCTGCTCTGGTTTATAATTGCCGGGTGCATGATTAAGGTCTTGGTACAGGTGGAGCTTGGCCGCTTTGCAATTTCCAAAGGGATGACCACTCTTGAGGCGATGAACACTATGCCGGGGCCTCGGTTTATTGTCTCGTGGCTGGTGTGGTGTTGGCTGTTTATGTTCATTGGCATTCTGTTCCAGCTTGGCGGAATTGTAGGTGGCGTTGGCAAGGTGGTTGCGGAGCTGGGTTGGTTCAATGGCTTAGACGGAGCCGGGTTTTTCAAGATGGATCGCATTATTGCAATAGCGGTTTCCGGTGCTACGGTAGCGATTCTTGCTTCAGGGAAGTACAAGACGGTCGAAATCTTTTCCACGATCATGGTGGTGTTTTTCACGATCGCCACTTTATTTGCATTGGGTAGTTTGCAAACATCGCCGGCGATGGCAGAATTCAAAATCTCATGGGCTGACGTTGGTGAAGGCTTAAAGTTCAGGCTTCCTGGCGATTTCTCCACGGCCTTTGCAGCCTTCGGTATTATTGGTGTGGGGGCATCTGAATTGATTTATTATCCTTACTGGTGTCTGGAAAAAGGATACGCAAGAAATGTGGGTACGGCGAATCCGACCACGGTATGGTATGAGCGAACTAAGGGATGGCTGCGGATCATGCGTATTGATGCATGGCTTTCAATGGTGATCTACACTGGTGCTACAGTTGCTTTCTTCCTTCTTGGAGCGGCATTACTTCATGGCTCAGGTAAGGAAGTTAATGATGGGAATATGATTGCTTCCCTGTCTGAAATGTACCGGCCTCTCGGGGAGTTGGGTTTAACCATTTTTTTGCTAGGGGCGTTTGTGGTGCTCTTTTCCACGATGGTCACCGCTTCGGCTTCGAATGCTAGATTGTTGGCAGATGGCCTCGTGCTTTTTGAACGGATTGAGAAACCAAAAAACGATGAGGCTCGCGGGAGGTTGCTCTCCAAGTGTTGTATTGCAGTGCCTGTATTTTGCGCGTTGGTCTATTTTTTTATTGGTGCTCCCGTTTCGCTTGTTCTGGTCGGCGGGGTAGCGCAAGCGTTGATGCTGCCATTCTTGGCAATTGCTGCACTGTATTTTCGTTATAAGCAGACCGATGAGCCTCTGAAGCCGGGTACGGTTTGGACTGTCTTCCTTTGGATTTCAGCCTTGGCAATGGCGGCCGTGGGCTTATTTCAATTATATCAGAAATTGTCTTAATCTTAAGATAGGCGGAAATTTCTTTGCCAAATGACCGCAGATTGAACAGTCTCCGGTCCTGTTTTTGATCTCATGAATTTACCGAATGTTAAAATGAAAGAAGGCATCCATGTCATGCACTTGTTTTATCGTATAGATCGCATGGCGTGGGAAGAACTGGAGTCCGCGGAGAGTAGTTCTAGTCGAGAAAAACTGGAGGCATTGTGCGCCGCAAACAGTAATGCATCACACCCGCTTTTGCGCACCTACACTAATGTGGGAGGCAAGGCGGACTTGGTTTTTTGGCTTTTTCATGAAGATCTTTCTGGTTTGGCGCAGCTGCATAGAGACTTGGAGGCGTGTTTTCCTGCGGGCACAATTGAACTTGTATACAGTTATCTGAGTGTTACTGAGCTTACAGACTACATGCCCACCAGTGACGATCTCAAGGCTCGAGCTCAGAGGGAATATAAATTAGAGCCTGGTACTGATGAGTATGATGCAAAGGTTAAAGAATTAGAGGAGTGGAATGAGGACTACATAAAGTATCGCCTTTATCCAGAAATGCCTGACTGGGAGGTGATGAGCTTCTATCCGATGCTTAAAAAACGTGAAGGTAGAGATAATTGGTATTCTCTGGGATTTGAAGATCGCAAAAAGCTAATGCGCAGCCATGCGGTGACTGGACGGAAATTCGCTGGTAGCATTAAACAGTTGATTACTGGCAGTACTGGTCTTGATGATTGGGAGTGGGGTGTGACCCTTATGGCCCACGAGGTGGCTTCGGTTAAAAATATCGTTTATGAAATGCGCTTTGATGAAGTGAGCGCGAAGTACGGAGGATTTGGGGAATTTTATATCAATCTCCGGCTTGAACCTGAATTCTTGTGGGAGCATTTGAATCTCTAGGTCTTTCTTCTCATATTAGTCGTATAGTCGACTATAATTTTATCAATAATTTATAATTCGGATCCACTTGACCGGATATTTATATGACTCATAATCACTTTTATAAATGAAAGGGGCAGTGGCATGGATACCGGTGATGATCGAAGTACATTAACCAAGAAAAAGATTGCTCATTATGTGGGGTGTCAGGATGGCGTGGAGCGTCCACTGAACCAACATGACCTGCAGCTTGTGGTCCATCACGCGCTCGAGTGTATTAGTCATGCGCTGTCTAAAGGGCGAAAGGTGGAATTACGAAATTTTGGTGTGTTTGACGTGGTGGCTCGTAAGGCTAGAATTGGACGTAATCCTAAGAACCCGGCGATAACCATGCAGATACCACCTAAAAATGCCGTTCGTTTTCGGCCGGGAAAAGAACTGAAGACTTCTATCTCAAAATTAGGGCAAATCCAATAAGCTTGCCAACCTGCGCTTGACCATCAAGCCAAAGGGTTGTTTTTCTTTGTGTGTGGAACGATTACCTGGATTTCGTGATTTTTTTCCTGAGCCATTGCCTAAAGGCGAGGTTTGGAGTGCTGATGTTCGCGAGTATATATTTGATCGTTGGAGTACAGTGGCACGAAGTTACGCTTTTCAGCTTTATGACGCCCCCCCCCTGGAGCCTTTGGATATATTTACGGCCAAGAGCGGAGAGGAAATTGTCAGCCAGTTATACAATTTCACTGACAAGGGCGATCGTGCCGTTGCGCTTCGTCCGGAAATGACACCGACCGTTGCCCGCATGGTTGCTGCCCGAGAGCGACACTACAAGAAGCCTATAAAGTGGTATTCAATACCCCAACTCTTTCGTTATGAACGTCAGCAGAAGGGTCGCCTGCGTGAACACTTTCAATTTAATGCAGATATTTTTGGCGAGAACCATCCTGCTGCGGATGCCGAGTTGATCGCAATGTTAACAGACATCCTTCGCAGTTTTAATCTCTCGGCCGATGATTTTGTGGTAAGGATCAGTAGTCGGAATGCGTGGCAGCAATTTTTTAGTTCGCAGGGCGGTGATGAAGCTAACGCCTATGAGTTCTATCAGGCCGTCGACAAGATTGAACGAACGGCTCCTGAGGACAGTGCCAAAAAGTTTGATTCACTTGGATTCACCCTTGAAAAGGTTCGTAATTTTATTGATGCGAGTGAGCCGACAGGGGAGCTGCAGGAGGTATTGGGTAACCTTAAGGCACGAGGGCTTGGGGACTTTGTGAAGATCGATTACAATGTTATTCGCGGGTTGGCCTATTATACCGGGGTCGTCTATGAGGCATTTGACCGCCATGGAAAGTTCAGGGCAATTGCCGGGGGAGGGCGTTATGACCAGTTGGTCAATTTGGTCTCGGGTGGAAAGAATGATATGCCTGCTGCGGGTTTTGCTATGGGTGATGTGGTCTTGGCTGAACTGCTTAAAGAACGTGGCTTGTTGCCTGAATATGACCCATTCCTCGATGTCTATGTGATGATGGAGGATGAAGCATTACGAAAAAGCACACTCAGGTTGGTCCAGCAGATACGTGATTTTGGTCTGCATGCCGAATACCCATTAATGGCAGCGAAGCCGGATAAGCAGTTCAAACGCGCTCTCGAGTTGGGGGCACGTTTTACTGTTCGACTGACAGGCGAAGAAACGGCACTGCTCAAGAATTTGGAATCTCGCGAAGAAACAACCCTGCCAGTAGCTGAGGTAGCTGAAAGGCTCATTTAACATGCGCGAACTTTATATCGGAGTTGACAGTGGCACACAATCCACCAAGGCGTTGGTGGTGGATAAGGAAAAGGGCAAGGTTCTCGGCAGTGCTCAGCGTGCTTATGGCTTAATCAAAGGTCTACCTGCTGGCGCCAAGGAGCAGGATCCGGAAATATGGAAAAAGGCTACGGCTTTCGCTATCAAGGCTGCTCTGAAGGAAGCCAAAGCAAGTTCCTCGGAAGTAAAGGGGATCGGGGTGAGTGGCCAGCAGCATGGTTTTGTGCCGCTGGATAAAACCGGTGAGGTTATTCGTGCCGCCAAGCTGTGGTGTGATACCTCCACGACCGCCGAATGTGATGCCATCACCAGAAAGCTCGGTGGCCTTAAAAGAACTATTAACCGAGTTGGAAACGCCATGTCTCCTGGCTTTACAGCACCCAAGATTGCTTGGCTTAAAAAGCATGAGCCCAAGAATTATAAACGATTGGCTACGGTTCTTTTGCCGCACGACTATCTGAATTTTTGGCTGACCGGCAGGGCAATAATGGAATATGGCGATGCCAGTGGTACAGCTCTATTTGACGTGGCTAAGCGCAAGTGGTCGACTCCGGCCATAAACGCTATTGACCCCAAACTCGCTGATGCTTTACCTGAGCTAATTCCCAGTGATCAGCCCGCCGGTAGACTTACTGCGTCCACGGCGAAATCTCTAAGTCTCTCTGTGGATACATTGGTGAGTGCCGGTGGTGGTGATAATATGATGGGGGCTATAGGCACGGGTAATACAAAGCCTGGCCTTGTGACCGCTAGTTTCGGTACGAGTGGGACTATCTACGCTTGCGCAGCCAAACCGATTATAGATCCCCAAGGTGAGATTGCGGCCTTCTGTGACTCGACCAACCGTTGGTTGCCGCTCTTGTGTACCATGAACGTAACTGTGGCAACGGAGATGGTGCGTGGGCACTATGGCCTCTCACATGCCCAATATGAAAAGGAAGCGGCGAAGGTTCTGCCAGGTTGCGATGGTTTGATCCTTTTGCCTTATTTGGAGGGGGAGCGGACGCCCAACGTTCCAAACGGAACAGGGGTTTGGTATGGGGTTAACACCCGTACGCATCAGCGTGGTTACTATGCGCGTGCGGCGATGGAGGGGGTAACGATGGGAATGAATTACGGTTTGAGGCGCTTATCGGATCTTGGAGTGAAAGCTCATCAAATACGGGTTACGGGCGGTGGGGCTAATTCGAAGCTTTGGCGGCAGATTATGGCTGATATCTTCAACTCTGAAGTAGTTACGCTCGAGGTGGGAGAAGGGGCTGCATACGGAGCAGCAATCCAAGCAATGTGGTGTATGGCAAGGGAAAGGGGGGATAAGACAGCGATCAGTGAGCTCACTGATTGTTACGTAAAAATCAATAAAAGAGACGTGGTTACACCAAATAGGAAAAATAACCGAGTGTATCAGGAGCTTAGTTCTATTCAGGATGATTTATCGGGTAATTTAAGGGTATTTTTTGACCGTAACCGAAAAATCCGTTCCTGTGCATAACTTGCGCACAAAGAGTTGGGTGTGTGAATAAGAGGGTAAATATTTCATCATCAACCGTTGGAACTAGGTTGATTCATGTGCTAACTTGCTAAGTATGAAGTTGGTCCTGTCTACTCATAAGGTCACTTTGACCGGTGGCTTGGAGTCTCATGTTCGTCATTGTATCGGAAAGCTAGATCACCAAGAAGCTCACGCTCTTAAGGCGTTTGTGAATCTTGAACGAGATCACAATGGGGTTTCCGATAAAAAATACACCTGTACGATGAAGGTAGCCTTGCCTGGGCAGAGCCTGATTGCCCGTGATTCAGAAAGCGATTTATATGCTGCCATTGACCTGGTGACAAAAAAAATCCAGGCGCAATTGCGCAAACGTCACAATAAATTCAAGGCAAAGAATCACAAGAAGGCGGCTGCTGCGAAACGGGCCATGCGGGCTATGGCCGCGTAGTTGATTGGCTCTTGGCGTTGACCTGTTTGGGTTCTAGTCGTTAGCTTCCGCGCATGCTCTTGCGTGCCCGCTTTATCTACCCTGTGTCTGCCCCTCCTATTGAGGATGGGTTTATACGTGTGAAAGGTGAGATAATTTCCGAAATGGGAGCTTGGTCAGATTGCAAAGATCAGGACGAAGTTGAAGATCTGGGAGAAATCATCCTTATGCCTGGGCTTGTTAATGCCCATTGTCATCTGGACTACACCGATTTTGCAGGAAAAATTCCACCACCCGAATCCTTTGCTCAGTGGCTTGAGGCAATGGTGTCATTAAAAAAGGACGTCGAGAACTCGACTCATTCTGAATCTTGGTTGGCCGGCTCCCGGCAGGCTGTGGCTCATGGGATTACCACGCTGGGGAATATTGAAAGCCAACGCAATCTTCTTCCGGAACTTTGGGCGGCGACACCACTGCGAATAATTTCCTTTATCGAGCTTATTTTACTGAAGGCAGAAAATAATGCTGCTCAAGTAGTCGATGAGTTAAGGTGCTGGTTAAGTGATTATTGTCCACCACGCGGTAAAATTGGAATCAGCCCTCATGCCCCTTACACGACCAAACTGGAGCTTCTTCGGGAGTGTGCTCGATTGTCTGGTGTGCCAGTGGCTATGCATATTGCCGAATCGGCTGAAGAGGATGACATGTTTCGTAATGGTGAAGGGGCCATGTGGCAGATGCTTCAGTCTGCTGGGCGCGATATGAGTGACTGCGGGGACAGTTCTCCTCTGGACGGAGTGAATGCGGCTGGTCTTTTGAACGACCGAATGCTTTTAGTTCATGGTAATTATCTCAATTCAAAAGATATTGTTAAAGTTGCTGATTCCCAGGCCAGTGTGGTGCATTGCCCTCGAAGCCATGAATATTTTGGGCATCGTTCTTTTCCGGCAAAAGACTTTAGAGATGCGGGCGTGAATCTTTGTCTTGGCACGGATAGTCTCGCTACAATGGCTGATGCCGGAGCTCAGCTAGAGTTGTTTTCTGAGATGCAACAGTTCCGACACCGAAACCCCGATTTTTCGAATGAAGATTTGGTTAGGATGGTTGCCGTCAATGCGGCTCGAGCTCTTGGGGTGCAAGGTCAGGTTGGGTGCTTGCGCACTGGAGCCTGTGCGGATTTGATTACATTATCTTACGATGGAGAGAAAAGGAAAATAGAGGAAGCCATTGTCAGCCATCAGGGTCCTGTGGGGTCGGTGATGATCGGTGGCGAATGGGTTCGTAAATTTATGGAGGCTGCTTAATATGATTACTTCCTTTCAAGAGCATTTGAGCACCAAGTTAGGTGAAATTGACGCGGCCGGACTTCGGAGGACGCTGCGTGAGATTGTGTCGACTCAAGGTCCGGAGATTGAGGTAAATAACCACGCGTTGTTGAATTTTTCCTCTAACGATTACCTCGGTCTAGCGGGTCATCCAAATCTTAAACAGTCTGCGATTGAGGCAGTGGAGATTTTTGGAGCCGGAGCAGGTTCAGCACGGCTAATGAGTGGATCACTTTCTGTGGTACATCAGCTTGAAGCTTCTTTGGCTGCTTTTAAGAAGGTTGAGGCATCCCTAAGTTTTTCCAGTGGTTACGCTGCCGCACTTGGGACGGTGCCAGTCTTGGTTGGTGAAGGAGATGTGGTGATAGTGGATAAGCTTGTTCACGCATGTTTAGTGGATGCGGCGCGGTTGTCCGGCGCGAAGTTACGCGTGTTTAAACACAATGATTTGGAAGATCTGGAACGCCTTCTGAAGTGGGCTGGTGAATTCGACGGAAATACTTTGGTAATCACCGAAAGCGTGTTCTCTATGGATGGAGATATTGCGCCTCTTGGCGATATGGTTAAGTTAAAGGAACGTTATGGAGCGTGGTTAATGCTCGATGAAGCGCATGCGACTGGTTTATACGGCAGAGGTCGGTGTGGAATTGCTGAAGAGTTTGAAGTGGAAGAACAGGTGGAAGTGCAAATGGGGACACTTGGTAAGGCGCTTGGAGCGGCCGGTGGATTCATTTGCGGTTCACAGGCTCTCATCGAATTACTGATTAATCGCGCTCGTAGTTTTATTTATTCCACAGCTCCTGTGCCGGCTCAGGCGGCAGCGGCGAGGCGGGCAATAGAATTAGTGCAATCTGATGAAGGGAAAATGCTGCAAACTCGGTTATGGGCAAATGTGGATCGGTTAAAGAGCGGACTCATCAAACGTGGCTGGAAGCTCCCAGTAATGCGGAGTGCAATTCTGCCGCTCATGGTAGGGGCAGAAGCAGATGCCATGGCGTTATCTCAAAGATTATGTGGGGTGGGTTTTTGGGTGCCAGCAGTGCGTTATCCTACTGTGTCTCGAGGTGAGGCACGACTGCGTATTACTGTGAGTGCAGCGCATGCGGATGAAGATATAGAGGCATTCTTGGAGGCGCTAGGGAATGCATAAGCTTGCTCAACTTGATCAACGTTATGTTTGGCATCCGTTTACGCAGATGAGGGATTGGGCTCGAAAAGAGCCAGTGGTGTTGGTGCGCGGGAAGGGGGCGGTGTTGGAGGATGTGCATGGCAAAAAGTATCTAGATGGCAATGCGTCTATTTGGACGAATCTGCACGGGCATAATCACCCCAAACTGAATCGCGCAATTGAGCGCCAATTGGGTCGGGTTGCGCATACGTCTGCCTTGGGATTGGCAAATGAACCGGCTTCGTTATTGGCAGAGAATCTAGTTAAAGCGGCGGGGCCGCCGTTGCGGAAGATTTTTTATTCGGATGATGGATCCACCGCGCTGGAGGTGGCGCTCAAAATGGCCTACGAATTTGCGCGACGCTCCGGGCGTTCTCGGGCGCCCAGATTTCTGTCTCTCGATGGCGCTTATCACGGCGACACCATCGGCGCCACCAGCCTCGGGCGTATTGATCTATTCCACGAAAAGTACGACGCTTTGCTTTTCAAAACGGATAAGGTGATGTCGCCGGCGTGTTATCGATGTCCATTTAACCAGGCCAAGCCCGATCGGAGTGATGCTAGGCTAGGTCGAAAATGTAAGTGGGAATGCGTGGGTAAGGTGGAGGCGCAGCTGAGCCGACGGAACTACGCTGCCATGGTAGTGGAACCACGTGTGCAAGGAGCAGCGGGAATGGTAATGCATCCTGAAGGTTGGCTCAAAAGGGTGGTTAAGGCCGTGCGCGAAAAAGGATCATTGTTGATAGCGGATGAAGTAATGACGGGATTTGGTCGTACTGGGGAAGTGTTTGCTGGGCACAAGGAAACAGTTATGCCTGATTTTCTGTGTCTTGCCAAGGGGTTGACCGGCGGTTATTTGCCGATGGCAGCTACGTTGACAACGCAACCGGTATACGATGCTTTTTTGGGTGAATACGAGGAGTTGAAAACTTTTTTTCATGGGCACAGTTACACTGGTAATCAGCTTGGTGCCGCGGTGGCTTTGGCCAGTTGGGGAATGTTGAATCAACCCAAAGCCAAAACCCGACGTAAAGCGATGGAGAGGGTGTTGGCTCATGAATTGAATTCCTTGTGGTCTTTGGCTGCTGTGGGGGATGTGCGACGTGAGGGATTGATGGTGGGCGTGGAGTTAGTGTCGGACTGGAAGACCCGCCGTGCCTTTTCGCTTAAGGCTCAAGCTGGCATCCGGGTGTGCGAAGCGATGGCGCGGCGTGGAGTATTGACGCGGCCGATTGGGAATGTTGTTCCGCTGTTGCCGCCTTATTGCAGCACGAACACCCAACTTCGCCGCATGATTCGGGCCTTGCGGGAATCCATTGTGGAAGTGCTTGGGGGTCAATCTGTCTAGTCACCCGGAGTGCGGATGCGCTCAACCAGTTCCACGGCCTCTTCAGGAGGTGCTTCGGTGTTGTTGGAAACAACGAAGGCCACGACAAAATTGACCACAGCCCCAACGGCGCCAAAGGCGTTGGGGGTGATGCCGAAGAACCAGTTGTCCTCCATGCTGCCTAGGAACGAGGTGTTCGGGATAAACATAATGCCTTTGTGCTGGAATACATAGAGCAAAGTGATTCCGAGGCCCGCAACCATGCCCGCGATGGCACCCTGCCGGTTCATGCGTTTGGAGAAAATGCCCATCATCAGTACAGGGAAAATGGAGGAGGCAGCCAAACCAAAGGCTATGGCTACTGTTCCGGCAGCAAAGTCCGGTGGGTTGAGGCCGAAGTAACCGGCCACCAAAATGGCGCCCACCATGGCAATACGGCTGGCGTTGAGTTCTTCTTTTTCACTAATTTCAGGCTTCAGTATCCCTTTAAGCAAGTCATGGGATATGGATGAGGAAATCGCGAGCAACAGGCCCGCAGCGGTAGAAAGGGCGGCGGCCAGTCCTCCGGCGACCACCAAAGCGATTACCCAGCCGGGCAGCTTGGCAATCTCGGGATTGGCGAGCACGATGATGTCCTTGTCCACAGTGGTCATTTCGTTGCCTTTCCACCCATGCTTAGCGGTCTTTGTGACGAATTCTTTATTTTGATCGTTGTAGTATTGAATTTGGCCGTCTCCGTTTTTGTCTTCGTGTCTGAGCAGTCCTGTTTTTTCCCAATTCTTGAACCAGTTTGGCCGTTGTTCATAGGCTAGGCTGCCATTCGCATCCCCTACTGCACCGGGTTGTATAGTTTGGGTAAGGTTCAGTCGGGCCATAGCGGCTACGGCTGGGGCAGTAGTGTAGAGAATGGCAATGAACACTAAGGCCCAGCCGGCTGAGAGGCGCGCATCGCTGACCTTGGGTACGGTAAAGAATCGGATAATTACGTGCGGTAAGCCGGCGGTACCGATCATGAGCGAAAGGGTGTAAGCAAACATGTTCAGCTTACTGTCCATCACGCTAGTCGTGTACTGCTCAAATCCAAGGTCAGTGATTACAGTGTCGAGTTTTTGTAAGAGAGGGGTGCCGTCTACATTTCCTCCGAGGCCAAGCTGGGGGATAGGATTGCCGGTGAGTTCCAACGAAATAAAGATTGCCGGTACTGTATAGGCAAATATCAGTACAACATACTGTACAATCTGAGTATAGGTGATGCCTTTCATGCCGCCGAGTACGGCGTAGAAAAACACAATACCCATGCCGATGAATAGACCGGTATTATAGTCGGTTTCCAGGAATCGTGAGAAGGCGACGCCAACGCCTTTCATTTGGCCGATGACGTAGGTTACGGAAATGATAATGAGACAGGCCACAGCTACTACCCGGGCGGTTTTGGAGTAAAATCGTTCGCCGATAAACTCAGGCACGGTAAACTTGCCATATTTTCTTAAGTAGGGTGCCAAGAGTAAGGCGAGAAGAACGTATCCGCCGGTCCACCCCATGAGAAACACTGAGCCGCCGTAGCCGCTAAAAGCGATCAGGCCGGCCATGGAAATGAACGACGCCGCGCTCATCCAGTCTGCCGCGGTGGCCATGCCGTTGGCCAGCGGGCTGACACCGCCGCCGGCTACGTAAAATTCCTTGGTCGACTTGGCCTTGCTCCAGATGGCAATGCCGATGTAGGTGGCAAAGGTAAGGCCGACGATCAAATAAGTCCAAGCCTTGACGTCCATTAGGCATCCTCTTTGGGTTCGGATTCCGGTTGAGGGTCCTCGATTATCTCTGATTCGGTAAAGCCATGTCTTTCGTCCAGCTTATTCATCAGTCGGACATATACAAAGATCAGAATCACAAACACGTATATGGAGCCCTGTTGTGCCATCCAGAAGCCGAGTTTGTAGCCGCCGAGCGAAATTTTGTTTAGGGGCTCCACTAGAAGGATGCCGCACCCGTACGACACAAAAAACCACACGGCCATTAGCCAAGCCATGATGCGGAGATTGTCCCGCCAGTAAGCTCGGCGACGTTCAGATAGGGAGTTTGTTTCGGCCATGATATTGCCCGAAGGCTTCGGGGTTTTAGCAGAGGTATGCGGGAGGCGCAATGTCTGGTTGATGACAGCGGGAACCGTGTTTGACCTTTCAATTTTAGTAACACTGCCGTACCGTCCGCCGTTCGGAAATGCCGAGTGTTTTCATCAAAACGTACGGATGTCAGATGAATGAGCGCGACAGCGAAGCGGTCGCAGCGCAGCTCACGGCCAAGGGCTATGGTGTGGTTCCTGATGAGAAACAAGCGGATGTAGTCTTGTTGAATACCTGCAGTGTGCGTGATTCAGCGGAGCAAAAGGCGCTCAATAAAATGGAATCGCTGATTGGGGAAACCCGCAAACATCGTCCGGATGTAAAGTTAGGCTTCATGGGGTGTATGGCTCAGAGTCGTGGTCAGGAGTTGGTGGATCAGATGCCGGATGTGGACCTGATTCTTGGTACGCAAAAATTCCATCATGCAGGCCAATATCTGAATGATCTGTTAGCTGGGAGACGTAAACAGGTGGTAGATACTGAAGAGGAAAAGGGGAGTGAAGCCGCTATTCGAGAACATATGCCGGGAGTGACCAGCAAGGCGAAAACTATAACTGCTTTTGTGAGTATTATGCAGGGCTGCAATCAGTTTTGTACGTTTTGCATTGTACCCTATACGCGTGGTCGGGAGCGTTGTCGAAGCATCGAAGATATTACGACTGAATGCCGCGGGCTTGTGGAGAGTGGCGTAAAGGAAATCACACTGCTCGGGCAAATAGTAAATAGTTATGGTAAAAAAGAAATTGGGTCCAAAGATGGTAAGAGCGCATTTGTGCAACTCATTGAATCAGTTCACCAGATAGATGGGCTTGAGCGAATTCGGTTTACCTCTCCACACCCAAAAGGTTACGGGAATGACTTGGTGGAGGCCTATGATCGCCTGCCAAAGCTCGTGGAAAATGCCCATCTGCCTGTCCAGAGTGGTAGTGACCGGATGCTTAAACTCATGCATCGTGGTTACACGCGCCGTCGGTTTGTGGATTTAGTGGGTCAACTGCGTACGGTGCGGCCTGAGATCGGGATAGGTACTGACATTATTGTTGGGTTCCCGGGGGAAACAGAAGAAGATTTTAAGGATACCTTAAGCCTGTGTAGTGAAGTGGAATTCGACAACGCCTTTCTTTTTAAATACAGCCAACGCCGGGATACACCTGCGGCTAACATGCCTGATCAATTGGATGAGTTGCTGATTGAAGAACGTCACGCTCGCTTAATGGAGTTGGCAGATGGGATTCGGAGCCGCAAGCTGCAGGATTATATCGGTCAAAAAATGGAGGTCCTTGTTGAGGGAAGCAGTAGGCGCAATGCCGACCGGTTGGAGGGACGTACACGATGCAATAAGATTGTTGTGTTCGAAGGCAGTGAACGATTTATTGGTCGGGTGATGGAAGTGCAGATTGAAAGCGCAACCAAAACCACACTTTACGGAGATCCGGCTATAATTAACCTTAATTGATATGCCAGAAGTCAGTTTGGCCAATTTGTCCTTGATACTAGGAGTTCTTGCAGTAGCAAAAGGGCTCTGGGGATATACTTCTTCTACTAAGGCGATTGAAATCATGAAGGCGTTTCCGCGTAATGATAATGCGGGGTATATCGCAATTTTGACTGCCATGATGTGGTTTTTGTTAATCCTTAAAGGGGAAAGTATGAGTGATTTTGAGCGGTATCGGATTCACTTCAATGGGTTTATCCTGATTACGGGAATCGGGGCCTGCATTTATCTAAAGGATTACCTTGCGGTGCGGGGAACGGCTGTATTGATGATTCTCCTGGCAAAGTTGATTGTCGATACCGCTCGTTGGCATGAGAGTGACTGGCGGTTGGTGCTTGTAACATTGGCCTACATCATGGTGGTGGCCGGGATGTGGTTTACTGCTTCCCCGTGGAGGATGCGGGACTTAATCCAGTGGGCTACGGCTGAAGAAGGCCGGTTCAAGAATTTATGCATTGGCCGTGCTGCATTTGGTATTCTACTCGTGATTCTTGGCTTGGCGGTTTTCTAGAGGTTAACCTCTAACTTATCATATCATGGCAAAGTTTGGCCGGATTCTGGTTGTCCGCGGAGGAGCAATCGGGGATTTTATCCTGACCTTCCCGGTTTTCTCTGCGTTGAAGGAGGCTTATCCTGAGGCCGCAATCGGGTGTTTGTCGTCATTCGCGAATGGGGAGCTGACGTTGGCTGCGGGTCTGGTTGATGAAATTCAAGACTTGGATGGGCGTGAGTGGTCTGGGTTTTTTGTTTTTGAGGGGAGTCTCGACCCCAATATGGTGAAATGGTTGTCGCAGTTTGATCTGGTCATTTCATTTCTCCATGATCCTGATCAAGTTTGGGCGGGTAATATTAAGAGGATTTGTTCTGGTCTATTAATACAAGGATGTGCCCGGCCTTCCGATGAAAACAACTGCCCCGCTTCAATCCTCTTGCTATCAGCGTTGGAGGAGATAGGGATATCTGATGCTGATCCCTTGCCACGTATCGATATGGATGTCGCTAATTCGGATTGTTTTGATTTGGCAGTTCATCCTGGAAGTGGGAGTGAATTAAAGAACTGGCCGATCGACAAGTGGGCTGAATTTCTCGACTTTTGGATGATGAGTAATCTGGGCCGGGTTTTGGTGGTTGGAGGTGAGGCTGAAACAGGGAAGATGAATCGCATTAGGCAGGTTATGGATTCTGGCCAAATCGATTACTTGTTGGGCCAGCCACTTTCTGAAGTGGCGCTCAGCCTGAAATCTTCCCGTGTTTTTGTGGGGCATGACTCAGGTATAACCCATCTTGCAACAGCGTTAGGGGTTCCATCGATAATCCTTTGGGGCTCTACAAATAGGAGTGTTTGGGGGCCTCAACACCAACATGTTCGTTTTATCCAATCATATGTAACTATGGATTCAATTACTCCGGCCGACGTATTGAGGGTCGTCCGCGAGCAGCCAAAGTCATGAAATATTCAGGGATCGACGGTTATGCCGTTTTTTGTCTAAAAATCGCTTGCACCCAGAGTGGGTTATCACTATTCTTCGCGCCCTTTTCGGAAGAAAAACAGAGGAATTTCATGCCTACCAAGAAAGTTGTCAATAAGACGCGCAAGGCGGTTTCGAAGCGGTTCAAAGTAACCGCCTCGGGCAAGGTGAAGCGCAACCGTCAGGGTAAGCGCCACTTGCTTTCCAGTAAAAGCCCGAAGCGCCGTCGTCGTTTGGGTAGTGCTACGTATGTCGAAAAGGATGATATGCGTCGAATAACCGAAAGTCTTCCTTTCAGTCATTAAGGATATCCCATGCGAACAACGAACGGACCTGCCTCACGTAAACGCCGAAAACGCTGGCTGAAAGCCGCCAAGGGCTTTTGGCTTCGCCGCAGCAAGCTTTATCGCTATGCCAAGGACGCGCTGGATCATGGGAGACAGTATGCCTACCGTGATCGACGCAATAAAAAGCGCGATTTCCGAGCTCTATGGAATGTACGGATTAACGCCGCCTGCCGAGCCAACGACATCACCTACAGCCGATTTATAGAGGGTCTCAAGGCGGCCGAAGTCGAGGTCAACCGCAAGGTTCTTGCCGATATTGCTGCTCAGGATGAGGCGGCGTTTATCGACTTGGTGAAGGTTGCCCAGAGTGGGTTGGAAACAAAAACGAAATAGCGCTGATACACACTTTCAGAACGGGCGACCGAGTGGTTGCCCGTTTTTTTGTTTGTGGGTCCAATCTTAATCACTACATTCCCAGCACAACATGTCGTTGTTAGAAGAAATAGATTCACTGAAGGCGGAAGCTTTGATTGAGCTTAACGCGGCGACTGATCAGTCCTCTCTGGATCGTGCGAAGGGGGCTTGGCTTGGGCCGCAAGGTCGTTTTACAGGTTTGATGAAGCAAATGGGCTTTCTTTCCAAGGAAGAGCGTCCCTTGGCTGGTCAGGCAATTAATGCGGCGAAGGCCGAACTGGAGACTACCTTACAAAAGGCTCGGGAACGGATTGAAACAGTAGCAGCAACTCCCAAGGAGCCATCGGACTTCACCGCCCCCGGTCGCCGCCGCATCTTAGGGAAACTCCACCCGCTTACACAGGTAACTGAGGATATCGTAAAGAGCTTTCGGAAGCTCGGGTTCGCGGTGGCTGATGGCCCTGAGATTGAGGACGAGTATCACTGTTTTGACGCTCTCAATACCCCGGCGGATCATCCTGCACGTGATGCGCAGGATACCTTTTATGTTGCAACTGAGGGTCGGCCACTGCTGCGTACCCACACTTCCAGCGTGCAGATCCGGGTGATGAAAGAACAGGGGCCACCGGTTCGCATCATTGTTCCCGGTCGAGTTTATCGTCGGGACACAGCCGATGCCACGCATAACCCCACCTTTCATCAAGTCGAAGGTCTGTATGTCGATAGAGAGGTGACAGTTGCGGATTTGAAAGGGACAGTGGAGTTTGTCTTTCGCGAACTGATGGGGCCCAAAACCCAGATTCGTTTTCGCCCGCATTACTTCAGCTATACTGAGCCAAGTTTTGAGATTGATTTTGCCAATTCATTAACCCGAAAGATGGGTAAGGATTGGCTGGAGATTGCCGGTTGCGGGATGGTGCATCCAGCGGTCTTGGAAGAAGTGGGGCTCGATCCAGAAGAGTGGAGCGGTTGGGCATTTGGCTTTGGTATCGAGCGTATCGCCATGCTTCGCTACGGCATTAATGATATTCGTTTATTTTACGAAAACGACACTCGGTTTCTGCATCAATTCTAACGCTCCATGAAAATCACCTACAATTGGCTCAAGGAATATGTCGATTTTGATTGGTCGGTCGAGGAACTCGCTGAGCGCATCACCATGCTGGGTGTGGAAGTTGAAGGGATTGAAGAGTCTGGAGGGGGCTTTGAGGGGATCGTGGTGGGGGAAGTTGTCACGCGTGATCAACATCCCAATGCAGACAAGCTCTCACTGTGCAAAGTAAATGATGGGGCTCAAGAGCTTCAGATTGTCTGTGGGGCAACCAATTTTCAGGCTGGTGACAAGGTGGCACTGGCTACAATCGGCACTGAGATGCCAGTGGAACAAGATCAGAAGCCTTTTGTGATTAAGAAAGGGGAGATTCGTGGCGAGACTTCACAGGGGATGATGTGTTCAGGGAGAGAGCTTAAACTCAGTGAGGATCATGAAGGTATCCTGATTTTGCCAAAGGATGCACTTGTAGGGCAGGCCTTTGGAGACCACTTGGGTCAGGCTCAGAAAGACACTGTCTATGACCTTGAGGTTACACCAAACCGCCCCGATCTTAATGGCGTAATGGGTGTCGCCCGTGAGATCTCTGCGCTTACGGGCAATCCACTGAAAATGCCCAACTCAGATTTGTCTGAATCCGGCTCGAATATTTCAGAATCTGTTGCGGTGGAGATTAAAGATTCGGGTTTATGTCCCCGGTACAATGCCCGTGTTATCCGAGGGGTTAATGTTGCCCCGAGCCCGGAATGGTTGAGTGCTCGTCTCGAACAGGTGGGTATCAGGCCCATTAACAATATAGTCGATGCGACCAATTACGTGATGATGGAAACAGGGCAGCCTTTGCATGCATTTGATCTCAATCTGCTAGGTAAAGCTGAGGGCAAGCACACCGTGGTGGTTCGGCGTGCTTCGGTTGGTGAAAAATTCACCACGTTGGATGATCAGGAACACGAGCTTACAGAGGATAACCTGCTGATTGCCGACTGTGAAAAAGGTATTGCGCTGGCTGGCGTGATGGGTGGGTTGAATACAGAGATACAGACTGACACACAGGATGTGCTGTTAGAAACGGCATATTTTAATCCGCAAAATATTCGGGCAACCGCCAAGGATTTGGGTTTGCATACTGATGCGAGTTACCGGTTTGAGCGAGGGGCGGATGTAGGGTGTATTGATTGGGTTAGTCGGCGCGCGGCAAAACTAATCATGGATGTATCCGGGGGCGAATTGTTGGCAGGTGATGTGGATGCATTCCCGGGTCAGCCTGAAGAGAGGGAGATAACATTAAGGCATGCACGTACCGATGCCTTGCTTGGTATCTCTATCGAGCCGGCCATAGCGGTTAAATATCTTCTGGGGTTGGACCTTGAGCTTTTGTCACAGGACGAGGGTTCGGCAGTTTTTCGTATTCCAACTTGGCGCGTGGATTTGAAGCGTGAGGTGGACTTGATTGAGGAGGTTTGCCGGATGCATGGGGTGGATCAAATTCCAGCGACTCCGCCAAGAGGCTGTCTTGGGGAGAATGGTTTTGATGCTCAACATGATGTGCTGGGGCAAGTTCGTGATGTTTTAATCGGTGTGGGCATTGATGAAGCACAAGGGCAGACCTTAATCAGTGATGAATCAGCTGCGCTGATATCCGGAGACTTTTTGAGGCTTGAGCACCCGCTTGCCAGCGACATGAATGTTTTGCGCCCCAGCCTGTTGCCGGGCCTGTTGGATTCGTTAAGGAATAATCTCACGCGGCAAAATCAAAATGTAAGATTATTTGAAGTGGGTCGAACCTTTGCCGCCGGGCCGGTGGAGACGCGTTGCGTGGCATTGCTTTTGACCGGGGCCAGAAACGCCGCCTTTTGGCTCGGGGAAGAGTCCAAAGTTGATATGAGTGACCTCAAGGGTGTAATTGAGGAGTTGCTGGAATCTTTGGGTGTGTATGGTGTTGAATTCGTTCGGCAAGAAGAAGTGAGTTCTCTCTATCTGGAATCAGCCGAACTCAAAATGGGTAAACAGGTGATTGGGTCCATGGGTCAGTTGCTGCCGGTTTTGGGTAAAAGATATGAGGCGCGCGATGCAGTTTATTTAGCTGAAATGAACCTTGATGCGTTGCTTCAAAGACGCACGACAAATAAATCCTTCAAGAGCCTTCCACAATTTCCGGCAAGCGAGCGCGATGTAGCAATGCTGGTGGATGAGTCTGTAACCCATAGGGACGTGCTTGGGGTTGTTAAGAAAATTAAACCGGCAAACCTTGTGGATGCCCAGCTCTTTGACGTGTTCCGCGGCAAGAATGTGCCTGAAGGGCAGAAGAGTTTGGCGTATTCCTTTACCTATAGGAATACGGAAAAGACACTGAAGGATAAGGAAGTGAATAGTGCGCATGATCAGTTGATTGCCGCCTTTAAGGATCAGTTGTCTGCAACCATTCGGGATACTTGATTTGCATGGATTTCTTAGCGGTTGGACCTATTCCGAGACCAGTTTTGTCTGACCTCCAGAATGACAGATGTTTTTCCGGGATAATGGAGGATAACAATTATAAACTTCACTGTGCTTTATAGTGGATTTTCACTTTTGTATTGGGCGGTTTTAGGGTAGATTGGGCTTATGGATAACTGGGAAATAGCTCTGAGTGTGATGGTTGGCGTGGGTTTAAGCGCAGCCTGCGGGTTTCGTGTGTTTATTCCGCCTTTGGTTTTATGTGTCGCAGGTAAAGCCGGCCAAATGAGTTTTGGACCTGATTTTGCATGGATGACCTCAGATGTAGCGTTGGCTGCATTTGGTTTGGCCGCCGCTTTGGAAGTGGGGGCGTATTATGTGCCTTGGTTGGATAATGCACTCGATACGGTTGCCGCACCGGCTGCAGTGGTTGCGGGCACTTTAACTTCTGCATCCGTTTTTGGGGCGGAAATGAGCCCTTGGTTGAAATGGTCGCTAGCGGCGATTGCCGGAGGCGGCGCGGCCGCAGCAGTGCAATTGACGACCACGGTGACGCGTGGTGCATCCTCTGCTTTGACCGGAGGTTCGGGTAACTGGATTGTTTCGACAGGCGAAGGAGTGGGGGCCGTGGTGACAGCTCTTCTTGCGATTGTGATCCCGGTATTGGTTTTCTTCGGTCTTATGTTGCTGGCCGGTTACATCGTCTATCGCAATCCGCTCAAGATGTATCGTCAATGGCGTGATCGTAATTTGCCTGATGGGCCAGTCCCTGAGCCCAATGTGATGGCTACGTAATTTCGTCACTCCAAAGGTTGACCCTTAGGGTTCTTTCTTTAGCATGCCCACATGCATGCGGCTTCATTTCGTCTTTTGACGTTCGCCATACTTGTTTGCGCTCTTCAGACCAAGGCGGATAATTGGCCTGCCTGGCGCGGGCCTTTTGGGACAGGTAAGTCGACCGAAAAAGTATTTCCTGTAGAATGGTCCCGGGAAAAGAATGTACGTTGGAGAATAGACCTTCCCGAGCGCGGAAATTCCTCGCCCATAGTTTGGGGGAACAAGATATTTGTTACCCAATCCCTCGAAGGCCGGGGATTACGTCAACTGATTTGCTTTGATCGTAAAAACGGAAAAACCCTATGGAAAAAAAGTGTAGAGTTTGACCTTAAGGAACCGACGCATCGCACCAACCCTTATTGCTCTGCCTCGCCGGTTACTGATGGAAAGAGGGTAATTGTATCCCATGCTTCAGCGGGTGTGTTTTGTTATGATATGGATGGCCGGGAGCTTTGGCGCAGAAATTTAGGGGAACAAAAACATATCTGGGGGAATGGAGCTTCTCCGGTATTGTATAAGGATCTTTGTTTCCTGAACTTTGGTCCGGGCCCCCGCACTTTTCTCGTCGCCTTAAACGCGAAGGATGGGAAAACCGTATGGCAGCATGAAGAAAAAGGAGGGGATTCAGGGATTACCAAGGAAGGTGAGAAGGGTAAATGGATTGGATCATGGACGACACCCATTGTCATTGATGGCAAAAAAGGCGATGAGTTGCTGATGACCTACCCGGGTCGCGTGGTGGGATTTGAACCTTTAAAGGGAAAAGAAATCTGGAATTGCGGAGGACTGAACCCGCTGGTTTATACTTCACCGCTTTATGAGGACGGGTTAATCGTGGCGATGGGCGGCTTTCGGGGGACAGCCATGGGGGTTCGTGCTGGGGGGCAGGGGGACGTGACCGGCACTCATCAACTCTGGACGCGGCCCAAGGAGAAACAACGGATTGGATCGGGCGTCTTGGTGGGCGGGCACGTATATATCCTCAATGAGGATGGGATGGCGCAGTGCATAGAAGCACGTAAAGGCAAGGTGGTGTGGGAAGAGCGGCTTCGCGGGCCGGGAAAGAACGGAAAATCATGGTCTTCAGCGGTTGTTGCAGGTGATAAACTTTATGCAATTAATCAATCGGGTGACGCCTTTATTCTTCGTGCTTCGCCAAAATTCGAACTCTTGCCTGTTAATTCCTTGGGGGAAGTGACGCAGTCCTCCATGGCGTTTTCAGATGGAGAAATATTTATTCGGACTTATAAAAGTCTTTGGTGTATCGGTAAAAAATAATCACAGGTGAAATATGAAAAATTGGATTCTTCTACTCATTGTATCCTGCAGTGTTCAAGCGGCTGAAAACTGGTCGCAGTTTCGTGGGCCGGGCGCCTTGGGGGTTGCTGAGAATAAGGGACTTCCTGACAAGTGGAGCACTTCTGAGAATGTGCTCTGGAAACAGCAAGTTCCCGGACGCGGATGGTCTTCACCGGTTGTATGGGATAAGCAGATCTTTCTTACGGCTGTGGAAACAGAGGGAAAGCAATGGGAAGCGCGCAAGGGTCTTTATTTTGGAGGGGAACGAAAGATTCCGCCGACCGGCAAGCATCATTGGAAGGTCATCTGCCTGAACTTGGAAACCGGTAAGTTGATTTGGGAAAAGACCGCTCACTCAGGTATTCCCAAGGGGTCGATTCACATCAAGAATAGTTACGCTTCAGAAACTCCCATCACTGATGGGCAACGTGTGTATGCCTATTTTGGTAATCAGGGCCTTTATTGCTACACCCTTGAGGGAGAGCTTTTATGGAAGAAAGAATGGCCGGCTTACAAGACTCGCTACGGCTGGGGGTTGGCCGCTTCGCCAGTGTTGCACAAGGGGCGGTTATATATTGTAAATGACAATGAAGAGCAGTCGTTTCTGGTCGCGTTGGATGCCAAAAGTGGCAAGCAGATTTGGAGGACTGAACGTAAGGGAGAGAAGAGTAACTGGTCTACTCCTTACATTTGGGAAAACAAGTTGCGTACTGAGATCATTACGCCGGGCACGCGCAAGAACCGCGCCTATGACTTGGATGGGAACCTGCTCTATGAATTTGGCGGCAATTCCTCCATTACCATTGCCACCCCTTACGCCAAGTTCGGCCTATTGTATGTGACCTCTGGCTATGTGGGAGACCGTAAGAAACCGATGTTTGCCATTCGGCCCGGGGCCAAAGGCGATATCTCGCTCGAATCAGATCAGGATACCAATGAGTACGTTGCGTGGTGTCAGCGCCGTGCGGGCCCTTATAACCCCTCTACGATCGTTTATGGTGATTTGATGTACGTGCTGCTCGATCGTGGCCTGGTGGCCTGTTATGAGGCCAAAACGGGCAAGCTGGTGTATGGGCCAGAGAGGATTGTGCCTCGGGGAGGAGCTTTTACCAGTTCTCCATGGGGTTATAACGGCAAGATCTTCTTTCTGGATGAAAACGGGGTGACTCACGTGCTGAAGGCCGGGCGAAAATTTGAGATGCTGGGCACCAACCGGCTCGATCCCAAGAAGGACATGTGCATGGCTACTCCTGCCATTGCGGGCAGCAAACTTCTGATCCGTACTGACTCGCAGGTTTACTGTTTATCAGGTGAGACCGCAAAGACGGAGGCCCCCACCAAAGAGGTTAAGGTAAAAGCCGGGGTCATTCAGTTGCGCAAATATTTCTTTGAACAAGCCAAGCAGGAAATGCCCTATAGCCTGTATTTGCCCAAGGGTTATGATAAGGCAAAAAAATATCCCCTGATGGTAGCCTTGCACGGACTGGGTAGCAGTCATTGGCAGATTATCCGCTACCCGGGCTTGACCAAGTTGGCTGAAGAGCACGGCTACATTGTAGTGGCCCCCATGGGGTACAACTCCAGTGGCTGGTATGGGAGCCGCGGACAAAGTTCGCGGCGCAGCAAGCCACAGAATTTAGGGGAGCTCAGTGAAAAGGATGTAATGAATGTGCTG
>CAZHJW010000003.1:18524-46528 GCA_964533265.1 uncultured Pedosphaera sp. | reverse complement strand
CCTCTTCGGTGGCCACAATGCCGTGCCCCATAAATTCCGCCCACCAGCGATTAACCGTTACACGGCCAATCAATGGGTTGGCAGGGTCCGTCAGCCACTTTGAAAACCCGAGACGATTGCGGGGTAAGCTTTTCTTCATTGGATGCAGAATTGAAGGGGTGTCGGGGTTAATCTTGTCACCGGGATTGAGGTATTGGCCGCGTAACATTACGTGAGTTTCTCGGGCTTTGTCCTGTTCCACCATCACGAGAGTGGAGGCGGGCTTGATGGCGGCGATCTGTTTGTCGATCGCCATTATGGTTTGTTCTTCGGCTTTGAGTTTAGGTGACTCCTTGAGGAAATGCTTGGCCAATATGTCACCGTCTTTTTTAGTGCGCTTGGTCTTTTTGAGAATGACGGCAATATCGGCGGGCAGATCTAAAGAATTTGGGTTGCCATCAATCGCGGATAATCGGGGCCGGCCAATGGTGCGTCCGCCTCCGTAGTTCTGGATGATAGTAAATTTAAGTTTTGCCTCTGACTTGAGTTCCAATGGTTCGGCCAGTCTGTAAATCGCCCAAGCAGGTTTACCGAACGCAGTGGCAATGGCCCAGCCGGTTTTGAGGTCGTTGTCAATACTGCCGGCCACGGCCCAACCGTTTTGACTGAACGAAGCCTTCACGCTGATGAACTTTACCATTTTGCTTCCAGTTTCGACCTGGAATTCATTTACGATGAAGTTTGGGTTTTCCACTGGCGCCTTGTTTCTTCCGGGTCCACCTTTGTTCATGGACGGATGTGTTAGTGCCTCGAGGCGAATAGCAGTGATGCGTTTCAAGTCTGACTTGGATTGAAACGTGTAAGTGCTTTTATCGGGATTTTTACCGGTTACTAATATGCTCCCGTCCTTTTGCAATTCATGTTTTGGGTTTCCTGCTGCATTAAATTTTTCGATAGTAAAAACCGTCCACTGGGGAGCCCCTTTTAGGGCTCTTAAAGTTTGCTTTTCCCACGCGAGTTGCTCTGTCTTTACGGTCTTTTTCAGTTCGGAAACTCTCTTCATTGCTGCTTCTTTGCGTGTGTTTAAATCCTTCAGCTTTGCCTGTTGTTCTGTCGATATGGGTAAATCCATCGTTGGTCCGTAAAAATTCCATGTGACACCGTTGCCTTGCTGTTTAACTTCCAGTGGGGTGTTATTGAAAAACGCAAAGATTGAATAGTAATCTTCTATGGAGAAGGGGTCATACTTATGGTTGTGGCATTGTGCGCATTCGAGAGTGGTGCCAAGGAAAACGGTTCCAGTCGTGTTCACGCGGTCGATTACTTGATTCACGCGATTCTCTTCCGGGTGCGCGCCGGCCTCGACGTTGCAGGTAGGTGTGCGATGGAAACCGGTGGCGACCCGCTGGGCAGAGGTGGCGCTGGGCAGCATGTCGCCGGCAATTTGCTCAATGACAAATTGGTTAAATGGCATTCCAGAGTTGAAAGCATCAATTACCCAATCCCGATAAGCCCAACTGTCGCGGATTTGGTCGGCTTGGAAGCCATTACTGTCGGCATAGCGCGCAAGGTCAAGCCACGGGCGTGCCCAGCGTTCGCCATAGCGGGGTGATTTTAAGAGATCGTCTACGATCTTCTCATACGCGGCATCGCTGGGGTTGGCGAGGAACTGGTCTGCCAATTCTGGGGCGGGCGGTAGCCCGATGAGATCCAAATGGACTCGGCGCAGCAGTTGTTCCGGCGCAGCTTTTGATGAAGGGTCTAGTTTCTGCTCGCTAAGTTTGCTGAGGATAAAAAAGTCGATCGGATTACGTGGCCAGTCCGAGGCAGAATCCGGGATTGCCGGGCGTATTGGGAGTTTGTATGCCCAGTGTTTGATGGGGGCGTCCTCTGGGCTCTTAACAGCAGAAATTGCCGATGGAATGCAGTAAAGAAGAATAATGAGCATGTGTGCTCTCACAGTGGTGGATGATATGTGTTTCGGGTGTTTTGAGCAATCCTCCCTTTGGTGTTTTGTCTAACATTTACATCTGTGACGCAGGCTGGTAGATAGTGGCGCGTGGAAATATCGATATCGAAGCTATGGAGGAAACTTTCCACCGCTAAATCACTTTTTCTTATCGCAGGTCCGTGCGTTATTGAAAGCGAGGCCCTATGCCTGAAAGTCGCACGTTCACTTAGTGGCGCCTGTGAGAAGCTTGGTATTACCTATATATTTAAGGCAAGTTACGATAAAGCCAACCGAACCTCCGGTAAAAGTAAGCGTGGGCCGGGGTTGAAAGCTGGTCTAGAGATTTTAGCTAAGGTGCGGGAGAACGTTGGGGTGCCGGTCCTAACCGATGTTCACGATGAAGTTCAGGCAGTGGCAGCAGCAGATGTGGTAGATGTTATTCAAATTCCGGCATTTCTTTGCAGGCAAACGGATTTTATAGCAGTTGCGGCGGGGACTCGGGCGATTGTTAATCTTAAAAAAGGCCAGTTTCTTTCGCCTCAGGAGATGGGTCAGGTAGTGAAAAAGGCGGAGGCTGCGGGAGGCGAAAGGTTGTTGGTGACAGATCGCGGTGTGACATTTGGATATAATAATCTAGTATCGGATATGCGTGCGATTCCTATCATGAAGGAGTTTGGTTACCCGGTGGTTTTTGATGCGACGCACTCAGTGCAGATGCCAGGAGGCCGCGGGGATAAGTCGGGGGGGAGCGGGGAGTTCGCGCCAGTGTTGGCCAACGCTGCGGTTGCGGCAGGGGCCAATGGGGTGTTCATAGAAACTCATCCGAATCCAGACAAGGCATGGAGTGATGGCCCAAACATGATTCCTCTCAGGAATATGCAAAAGGTGTTGGCGCAACTGGTCAAAATTCACAATGCAGTGTGATGAGTCGAAAGGCGACAGTTACGCAGTTTAGGCGAGTAAAGATATTCCTCACGGATGTCGATGGCGTTTTAACCAATGCAACGGTTTGGCTCGACGGTAAAACTGAGTTTAAACAATTTAATATTCAGGATGGAATGGGGTTGAGGTTACTGCAGCACCTAGGGATTCCAGTTGGTTGGGTGTCCAACCGTAAGTCCTTGGCCACCTCGGTGCGGGCCAAGGAGTTGAAGGTTGATTATCTTTGGCAAAAGTCGCTTCCGAAAGTTGCAGCGGTGGAATCTATCCTTAAAAAAGCTAAGCTTTCCTGGGAGGATGCTTGTTTCATGAGTGATGATATAAATGATCTTGCAGTGTTAAAACGGGTGGGGTTGCCGATTGCGGTAGCTAACGCGCGAAAAGAAGTAAAAGCGATGGCGAATTATGTGACTAAAGCAGAGGGAGGTCAGGGGGCTGTGCGAGAGGTTTGCGACAAAATTATAGATGCACATGGTAAATGGCCGCTTGTTGTTCGTGAATTAAGTCATCCAGAAGGATATCGTGACCAGTAGTCATTACGTAGTGTATATATTTCTGGTATATTGTGTCACAGGACAAGTGATACCAGGGCAGGGTGTGCAAAAAAAAATCAAGTTTCCGGAATACGATCGTCAAACGGGAAGAATCACCTCCCTACTTACAGGGGACAAGGCAGTGCCGCAGAAAAACGGCGTAATTCTTGTGGAGGGAGCAAGGCTGGAAACTTATAGATATCGGGGTGCAGAAAAAAATGTAGACTTGATTATTGAGGCTCCAACGTGTCTCTTTGAGTTACGGAGTCGGGTCGCCTCGTCCTCTGGTCCAATGAAAGTCTATAGGTCAGATGGTGAGGCAATGCTCATGGGAAACGGGTTTTTCTGGCAGCATCGACCGGCGCTACTAATTATTAGTAATAACGTCAGAACTATCATGAATCAAGGTTTCTCAGTAAATGAAAAGTAGTTTCAAAGTTTTAGTATTAACGGTTTTGGTCGTTGCGGTTAATGAAACATTGGCTGCAGAGGCAAACCCGAAGGTTGTGCCTGAGAAGGTTGTTAAAACCATAATTACAGGGCAGCAATTCGCCTTCAACCCACTCAAGCATATTGCCATATATAATGGGGATGTAGTGGTAATTGATCCACAGATGGATTTGTTGTGCGACAAGCTTACGATTTATTTTACAGAAAAAAATAAGGCTCCTAAGAAGGTTGCAGTACCGCCTTTGCCTACTTCTAAGGCTCACAAGAATCCGTCTGAAAGTGGAGTCGGCGTTAAAAAGAAGCCAACCGTGGCTCCCATGGTTGGATTAGGGGGGAATGTTGATAGAATAATAGCAGAGGGAGATGTAGAGATCATTAATAAGAAGGACAAGACGCGCGCAGTGGGAGGGCATGCGGTCTACACAGCGAAAACAGAAGTTTTGGTTTTGACTGTTAACCCAAGGCTTTTTACTAAGCAGGGAGTGCTGCTGGGTAAAGAAATCGTGTATAACCGCATAACAGGAGAGCTGTCAGCTAAAAATGCGGTACTCGAAAATATTAATAAACCCAAACCACCTGTCAAAAAGCCTCCCGGTAAATGAATTTTCTCTCCACGGAGGGTTTGGTTAAGGAATATGCCCATCGCCGGGTAGTAGATGGCGTTTCCATTCATGTTGGTCTTGGAGAAATAGTTGGCCTTCTGGGGCCTAACGGAGCGGGCAAAACAACCACGTTTAACATGGTGGTTGGTATCGTTCGCCCTGATTCTGGGGCGGTTATGTTTGAACAGGAGGAAATTTCTGGTTTGCCCATGCATGAGCGCGCCAGAGCTGGGATTGGATATTTGACTCAGGAACCCTCAGTGTTTAGGAAATTGACAGTGAGGGAGAATATTCTAGCCATATTGGAAACCTGCGACATTGATTCAAGCGAACGCATGGTTAGGCTTGGGAGTTTATTGGACGAACTGGATCTTTCCGGATTGGTCGATAGTAAAGCTTATCAACTCAGTGGTGGAGAGAAGCGGCGTTTGGAAATTACACGGGCTTTAGTAACAAATCCTAGGCTCCTTTTGCTGGATGAGCCGTTTGCCGGGATTGATCCAATAGCAGTGTATGAGGTGCAGAAGATTGTGCGCCGACTCAAGAGGCGGGGTCTTGGTATTCTGATCACTGATCATAATGTACGCGAAACATTGAAGTTGGTGGATCGAGCATATCTCATACATCAGGGGCGTGTTTTGCTGGAGGGTGATGCGGAAAAACTTGTTGAGGACCCTAAAGCTCGGGAAATATACTTGGGTCCTGAGTTCAATATGTAATGAAGGCTCCCAAAATAACGGTTGAAGATTTTTATGTTGAGAACGCCTCTTCCTTGGGGCTACGCCTTTTGGCTGGATCTGGTGGTTTGAAAAGAGTTATCAAAGAACCAACAGTTAATCGCCCAGGCTTGGCCCTAGCGGGCTTTACCAAGTACTTTGCCAATAAACGCGTTCAAACGGTTGGGTCAGCGGAGGTAACCTATTTGAAATCGTTGCCTCAGGAAGAAAGAGTGGCGCGTTTTGCGGATATATGTCGTCATAAAATTCCAGGGGTAGTTTTTTCGCGCAATCTAAAGCCAGAAAATGAATTTTTGGAAGCGGCTGAGAAGATGGATATCCCGGTCTTCCGTAGCCCCTTAATTACCATGAAATTTATTAATCGTGCGACATTGGCTTTAGAGGATCTTTTCGCTCCTAGAGGCCAAGAGCATGGAAGCATGGTAGATATTCTTGGTGTTGGAGTTATTATCAAGGGCGAGAGTGGAATTGGAAAGAGTGAATGCGTTTTGGCTCTAGTGGAGCGTGGCTATAGTTTGGTGGCAGATGACATAACCAAGGTTAAACTGATTGATGGTCGCGTTATCATAGGTACTAGTTCGAGCGTCACGCGGGATCACATGGAGGTGCGAGGTATTGGGATAATTAATGTGGGCGCAATGTTTGGAGTAAAGAGTATTCGCTTGGAGAAACAGGTTGATCTTGTTGTTTCACTGGTCGACTGGGATAAAGTAGAGGAAATTGACCGACTGGGGATTGATGAAGAAACCATTGAGCTGCTTGGCGTTTCTGTACCTCATATTACCATACCTGTTAGGCCTGGGAGGGATATGGCTCGGCTTATAGAGGTGGCTGCATTTCAGAATAAGCTAAAACGTTCAGGGCATAATTCGGCGGAGGAACTTAATAGAAAACTAATTAAAAGTATGTCAGGAAAAGGAATTGAATAATTTCTGGTAAAATCAGAGCGTTTTGCCAAAAATTAAGACTTTGTATGACCAATAGTAACGTAAACACTGTGGTTCGAGAATATTTAATTCAAAATGACATTGGAATTCATTCGCGTCCTGCTGCGGCATTTGTGAAAACTGCCAACAAATACAAATCTGATGTATCTGTAACGTATGGTGATAAGTGGGCCGATGGTAAAAGTATCCTCGGTTTGCTGGTGCTTGAGGTGCTGACTGGCACAACAATTAAGGTTGAGATAGCAGGTGAAGATGCAGAGGCAGCAGCAGCAGCAATACAAGAACTTATAGAAGATGAGGATGGCTTGTTCAATACACCTCTCAAAAACGGCTAGTTATGGAAGTGGATTTATCTCGGGTGGCTAGGTTGGCACGTATAGAGCTAACCCAGGAAGAGGAGCAAAGGATTTCGCCTCAGATAGCGGAAGTATTACAGTATGTAGAGAAGTTAAGGGAATTGAACGTTGAAGATGCTGAGCCAACAGCACATGCAATACCTCTTAACAATGTGTTGCGCGAGGATGAGTTAAGGGTTTCACTTTCCCAGAAAGAAGCGTTATCTAATGCTCCTCAAACTGCAAACGGACTTTTTATTGTTCCTAAGATTGTAGAGTGACTATGCTAAATTCGCTCACGATCCATCAGCTTATTGAAAGGCTGAATTCTGGTGAAGTGACATCACTGCAAGCAACTCAAGCTTGCTTGGATCGTATTGAGTCAGTTGATTCAGAATTAAACGCTTTTATTAGCTTTAATGCTGCGGATGCTCTAAGCAAGGCGGAGTCTGCGGATCAGGCGAGAGCTGATGGTAAAAAGGGGCTTTTACTGGGAGTACCTGTGGCGATCAAAGATGTGATTGCTGTAAAGGGGCATTCACTTAATTGCGCAAGCAAAATACTTGGCAATTTCGTCAGTCCATATGATGCGACAGTGATTCGGAAACTTCGTGAGGCAGGTGCGGTTGTTTTCGGGCGGGTTAATATGGATGAATTTGCGATGGGCAGCTCCACCGAGAATTCATGCCACGGGACATCTCGAAATCCCTGGGACACTGAATGCATCCCTGGAGGTTCTAGTGGAGGCAGTGCTGTTGCTGTTGCTGCCGACGAATGCGCTGCTTCTTTGGGTAGTGATACTGGAGGGTCTATCCGACAGCCGGCTGCGCTTTGCGGGTGTGTTGGCTTGAAGCCGACTTATGGCCGGGTTTCTCGTTATGGCTTAGTGGCCTTTGCATCTTCACTGGATCAAATTGGACCATTTACAAAGGATGTAAGTGATGCAGCGACAATGCTACAGGTAATCGCCGGGTCGGATGAGCGTGATTCCACCAGTGTCTCTGAACTGGTGCCTGACTATTCTGCAAGTCTTACAGATGGGGTGAAAGGTTTGCGGATTGGCTTACCTAAAGAATATCAGATTGATGGATTAGACCCGGAAGTGAAGGATGCGGTCAATTTAGCGGTGGAAAGTCTTGCTGAACAGGGAGCTGAAATTAAGGAAATTTCACTTCCGCATACTGAATATGCGATTGCGACCTATTACATTATTGCGACGGCTGAGGCTTCGGCGAATTTAGCTCGATTTGAAGGGGTGCGTTATGGTGCACGCATGGGTGGAAGTAATCCTGAGGAAATGAATCGTAAAACCCGAGGAGCGGGGTTTGGGGAGGAGGTTAAGAGGCGTATTATATTGGGCACGTACGTGCTCAGTAGTGGTTATTATGACGCTTATTATTTGCGTGCCCAAAAAGTTCGGACATTAATTCGACAGGATTTTATGGAGGCCTTTGAGGAGGTGGACCTGATTGCAAGTCCTACAACGCCAACACCGGCTTTTAAGATTGGAGAAAAGGTAGCCGATCCCTTGCAGATGTACCTTTCTGATATTTATACCATCTCATGCAACCTGGCCGGTTTGTGTGGGATAAGCATCCCTTGCGGCTTTTCTGATAATGGATTGCCGATTGGCTTGCAATTGCTGGGCAAACCTTTTGGGGAGCCAGAACTTTTGTCCGCAGCTCATGCGTATGAGCAGTCAACCGATTGGCATACTAGACGACCAAAATTGGACTGATGGAGTACGAGGCTGTCATAGGGTTGGAAACGCATGTGCAATTAAAGACGCGCACGAAGATGTGGTGTGGCTGTGCTAATGAATATGGCTCTGAGGCCAATACAAATGTTTGCCCTGTTTGTCTCGGGTTGCCGGGTTCTTTGCCGGTGCCTAATGCCGAGGCGTTACGTATAACGGCATTAAGCGGCTTCCTGCTTAATTGTGATATTCCCTGTTATGCAAAATGGGACAGGAAAAACTATTTCTATCCGGACAATCCCAAAAATTATCAACTCACCCAGTTGGATTCTCCTTCAACAGTCACAGGTTTTGTGGAGTTTGAGTCGAAAGGTAAAATAGAAAAAGTCCGGATCAATCGCGCGCATTTGGAAGAGGATGTGGGTAAAAGCTTTCATTTTTTAGATTATAGCGGTGTGGATTTCAACCGTGCGGGAGTCCCTCTGCTGGAGATCGTGAGCGAGCCCGATATAGTGAGCGGGGACATGGCTTACGAGTATTTGAACTCACTTAAAAACATACTTGAGTACGGCGGGATCAGTGATTGCGATATGGAGAAGGGGCAGGTTCGTTGTGATGTGAATATCAGCGTACGGCCAAGAGGGCAGGCGAAGTTGGGGGAGAAAATTGAAATCAAGAATATGAATTCCTTCAGCGGCGTACGTCGGGCTGCTAAATATGAAATCGGCAGGCAGATTGAGGTGCTTAAGGGTGGTGGAACTCTAATTCAGGAAACGCGGCGTTGGGACGATGGTGTAGGAATTACCGATAGTATGAGAACAAAGGAAGATGCACACGATTACCGATATTTTCCTGATCCAGATTTGATGCCGCATCGTCCGTCAGATGAATGGTTGGACGGGGTGCGTGCTCAAGTGGTGGAGCTTCCTTTAGCGCGGAAGCGTCGCCTGATGGAGCAGTATCAGTTGCCTGAAGGAGATGCCGAAGTGTTTGTTGGGGATATGTTGTTGGGTGATTATTTTGAAGAAGTAGCTAATGGCTTAGAAAGCCCAAAGCTCGCGGCAAATTGGTTGATCAATAATGTGCAAGCTAAACTAATGGAAACTGGAACTTCAATAAGGGATTTAAAGTTTCCTCCCAAGGCCATCGGGCAACTGGTTGGACTCATCAAGAGTGGGGAAATTAACAGCAAGATTGCGCAGAAAGTTTTTTCTCATATGTTTGATAGCGGAAAACTCCCTGCGGAAATAGTTAAGGAAAAAGGTTTGTCTCAGGTGAGTGGTTCAGATGAACTGGAGGCTTTCTGCCGAGAGGCAATTGAAGCAAACCCAGAGCCTGTTGCTGATTTTTGCAGTGGAAAGGAGTCGGCGTTAAATTTCCTTAAAGGACAGGTGATGAAAGCGAGTCGCGGCAAAGCTAACCCGCAGAAAGTAGGTGACTTGCTAAAGAGAATGATCACGGGCTGATGTTAGCTCCATTTCAATCCGTTCATTTTATTGGCATTTGCGGCACTGCGATGGCCTCAGTAGCAGTTGCACTGAAAGAAAAAGGCGTTCGCGTGACTGGATCGGATGAGAATGTTTATCCACCAATGTCTACTTTTTTGGCCGAACGGGGGTTGGAGGTGACTGAAGGATATCATGAGGGTAATATTGATTACGAACCGGAATTAGTGGTCGTTGGAAATGCTATTAGCCGGGGGAATCCAGAAGCTGAAGCTGTTCTGGAAAGGAAACTCAATTATTGTGCGTTGCCAGAGCTTCTTAAGGAGGCCTTTATTCGAGGCAAACGTTCCATAGTGATAGCCGGAACACATGGTAAAACCACTACCACTTCGTTGCTTGCATGGGTGTTTGAACACAATGGTTTAAACCCTAGTTATCTTATCGGTGGAATCCCGAATAATTTTTCGCAAGGTGCGCGTTTCACTGACAGTGAGTGGTTCATTCTAGAGGGCGACGAATACGATACGGCATTCTTTGATAAGCGTAGTAAATTTGTTCACTACTTGCCCGAAATTGCATTGATAAATAATATCGAATTTGATCATGCAGATATATTTAAAGATCTGGGGCAAATTCAAACAAGCTTCAAGCATTTGGTAGGTCTAGTTCCGAGTAGTGGGTTATTGGTTGTTAATGAGGATGATGAAAACATCGTTCCGCTTCTGGATATAGATCATTGTTCTATAAAACGCTTTGGACTTCGTGATGCAAGGGCAGTAACCCACTCGCCACGAGGGGTTGATTTCATTGTGGATGGGTTTCAGTTTAATCTCCCCATGTATGGGGAGCTGAATGTTTGCAATGCTCTTGGCGTCATTGCCGTGGGGCGATACTGTGGTCTCGCTGATGAGCAGATACAATCTGGGTTTGAGACGTTTCAGGGAATTAAACGCCGCATGGAAGTGCGTGGCGAGGTGCAGGGTGTCACCATCGTGGATGATTTTGCTCATCATCCGACTTCTATCCGTGAAACTTTAAAGGCTGCGAAAGTGCGTTTTTCGGCACGATGTCTCTGGGCCGTTTTTGAGCCAAGGAGTAACACAACCCGGCGGAATATATTTCAAGACCAGTTGGCTGGGGCATTTATTGATGCCGATCATGTTGTACTTTCAGAAGTAGCACGATTGGAGCAAATCCCTAAATCAGAACGACTTGACCCTGAAAGACTGATGAATGAATTACAACGTGCAGGTAAAAAATGTTCTTGGTTGCCAGGGACTAGGGCCATAATTGATTACATAGAATCTCACGTAGAATCGGGGGATGTGGTATGTGTTATGAGCAACGGGGGCTTTGATAACCTTCACGAACGCCTGCTGAAACGGCTCAAGGCTTAAGATTTTCAGCCTTTATTTTGGCTGTAGCAGCCCTGCGAAGCTGGCCTGAAAGTGATTGATGCTGTTCTCCGCCCATTTTGTCCAAAGTGACGTGAACCTTATTCCATTGGTTTGCCTTATAGTGAGCGATTGCGGTTTGCAGATATGCCCAGTCACGTTCACTCTGATTGGAGGCAATCTTCATGGCCGTTGACCATGACTTTAAGGCTTCTTGATAGCGAAAAGGTTTCAGGTCCAAAAAAGCTTCTGCACGGTCAGCTGCGAATTCAAAATTATCCGGATTTAACTGCAGAGCTAAATCATATTCATCTATTGCTTTCTGGATGACTCGGTTGGAGCGTATTTTATAAAATTTCGTGGCAGCGATAGGGAAAGAACACAGCAGGGTTGCGTAATTGTGGTGATATAGAGGCTCCTTCGGCGTTAGAGAAACCGCTTTACGCATAGCTTTAAACGCTTCCTCGAGGCCGTCAGTGTTATGCGTTTGTAACGCAATAGTGCCCAGATGTGTGGCTAAATTATTTAAAGCAGCGGCATTTTTTGGGTCTTCTGTCAGGGCTTGTTTCCATTGTTCAATTGCTCCTTGTCGGTTATCAATATGAGTGAGGAAGCTGGCATACGCGATTCGGGCCTTGGTGTGTTTTGGGTGATGCTTAAGGAACTCCAAGTATTGTTGTCTAACAATGTTAAGTCGGTCATGAATCCGTAGAGCCAGAGCATCACGTTCAGTTTCATTGGCACGTATGCGGTCAAGATTTTGGTAGATCCACCCGGTGATTTGAGTGATGGCCATGTTGTCGGCTTTAAGAATCTTGGATAGCTGTTTGTCCGGGGGTAGACCGTAGCTAGGATGCAGAAGGCTGATATAAAGAATGATGATGTTAGTCAGGCGGTGCACCGTGTATAGGTTATACATTTCAAAGAAGCTGGCAATGCAACTCTTATTTGAACTAGGATTACGCATGCCATTGGAAGATCACATTGGGGATATTTGCAGGAAAGCACGTTTGCAGACTAATACTGAACTGATGAATGCATCTCATGCTGCAGGGGTGGCGGAGGAGGATTTGCAGCACTGGGAAACTCATGGAGTTCTTGATTCACCGGTTAATGTTGAGGCTCTTTCTGAGTTGCTGGGCCTTGATCCGGTCAAGGCGATTGAGGTCGCAGAAGGATGGGAGCCTCAAGGGTTAGATTTGACTCAGTGGCAGAAGCTTTACGTTATTACAACCACTGAAGGGTTTGAGGTGAATAGTTTTGTGATATGGGATCCAGTAAATAAAGAGGCTGCGATATTTGACACCGGCTGGTTTGCTGAAAGTATTTTTGATTTGGTTGAAAGCGAGGGGTTAAAGGTGCGGCATTTATTTATTACCCATATGCATGGGGATCATGTGGCGGCAATGGGGCCAATCCGAAAGCGTTGGCCTGAAATTAAAACATATTCTAATAACGAGGGGGCGCCGGAAAAAACCCGAGTTAAGACTGGTGAGACCGTTGGAGTGGGGTCGTTGGGTGTTACTGCACGGTTAACGCCCGGGCATGCAATTGACGGGGTTACGTATGTAGTTGACGGTTGGAGAGGGGGAGTTCCGGCTGTTGCTGTAGTGGGAGACGCGATTTTTTCTGGATCAATGGGGAAAGACTTTTCCACACCCGAACTGGCCCGGTCGAAGGTTAGGGAAGAAATACTTACATTACCTGGGGAGACATTAATTTGCCCAGGTCACGGTCCTTTGACCACTGTGTCTGAGGAGCTAGCGCATAATCCATTTTTTTAGACTGTGTTCGTCGGGAATAGCATTGACCGAGAAAGGGGGCATTGTTAGTTTGCGCGGCCCGGAAATCTCGAAACATGCGACATACGATTTCAGTTTTAGTCGAAAACACCTTTGGCGTACTCACGCGAGTGGCGGGAATGTTTAGTGGGCGAGGCTACAACATTGATTCTCTTAATGTGGCGCCAACGCATGATCCGGAAAAATCGCGTATGACCATCGTTACTCGAGGCGATGATGCTACAGTAGAGCAGATCGTCAGACAGCTCTATAAACTAGTTAACGTGCTGGAAATTACCGATTTTCGAGAACATGAGTACATCGACCGCGAACTGATTCTGGTTAAGGTTAAGGCTAACGCAAAGAACCGTTCTGAGGTTATGCAGATTACTGATATTTTTCGCGCCAAAATTGTGGATGTCCAATCACGGACCATGACTATTGAGGTCACGGGCAATGAGAGTAAGGTCAATAAATTCATTGGACTCATGGATAATTTTGGGGTTATCGACCTCACGCGTACTGGGAAGGTGGCTTTGGCGCGCTCTTAAATCTCAATTTTTAAAGTAATACAATGGCAGCAAAAGTATATACGGATAAAGATGCGAACCTTCGCGACCTCAAAGGTAAGACTCTTGCGGTGCTTGGGTTCGGTAGTCAAGGGCATGCACATGCACTTAATCTTAAGGAAAGCGGGCTAAAAGTAATCGTTGGCCTTTACAAAGGCAGTAAGTCACGTCGAGTAGCCAAGCAGAAGGGCTTTGAGGTTTATGATACCGATGAAGCTGTGCGCCGGGCTGATGTGATTATGGTCGCATTGCCTGACACAAAGCAGGCCAAATGTTTCAAGGAAGACATTGAGCCTAACTTGGTTAAGGGTAAAGTTTTACTGTTCTCTCATGGGTTTGCCATTCATTTTAAGACCATTGTGCCACCGAAGAATGTGGATGTCATAATGGTCGCGCCCAAAGGCCCGGGGCATATTGTTCGACGTCAGTTCTTAGAAGGAAAGGGAGTGCCGTCACTCATTGCTGTTTATCAGAACCCTAGCAAGAAAGCCAAACGGATCGCCTTGGCATGGGCTAAGGGGATCGGGGGTGCTCGGGCCGGAGTTATTCAGACGACATTTAAGGAAGAAACTGAAACCGATCTTTTCGGAGAACAGACAGTCCTTTGCGGCGGGGCCAGCGCACTAATTCAAACGGGTTATGAGGTGTTGGTTGAAGCTGGATATCAGCCAGAAATGGCCTATTTCGAATGTTTACATGAGTTAAAATTAATTGTGGATTTGATGAATGAGGCAGGCATTAGCGGCATGCGGTTTTCCATTTCTGAGACAGCCAAGTGGGGAGACGTGAGCGTGGGCCCTAAAATTATTGATGGTAGTGTTAAAAGGCGCATGAAGACTGCCCTTAAGGAGATTCAAAATGGTAAGTTTGCTAAAGGCTGGGTGAGGGAATATGAGACAGGGTATAAGCGTTATAATAAACTTCTGAAAGATGGTGAAAAACACAATATAGAAAAGGTAGGAGAACGCCTTCGCGGAATGATGCCGTGGATGAAAAAACGCCGTGTCAAAGGGACGCAGGCAGCCTATTAATGTGGTAACGTTTTGACTATAATTGCGTCTAACTCAGTGTGAAGATGAGTTTGGTGTATAAAAAACCCTCGCAAATTCAACGTTTATTGCGTAAGTTTGAGAAGGTGAATGGGGGGGCGTTCATATTAAAATTGGGCCTATTAGGGCTTATTCCATTTTTCTTCTTATTTGCGGATGATGTTACGCCGTCAGCAACACCGGAGTTAGGTGCGGAAGTGATTGACACCAACGCGACAATTAGCCCGACTGATACCAACGCGACAATTAGCCCGACTGATACCAACGCGACAAGCATGCCGTTCCTGCCTAAAGAGAGGCAAATACCGGCAACTCTGGGTCAGTTTTCAGTTATCCCCCGTAAGGATCCTTTCCGTTTGATTAAGCCCAAAAGGGAAGAGCCAAAACCAGAAATTGTGACCCCACCCAGAACGGTTGGGGTGCCCCAGCTTTCCGGCATATCAACAATGTTTGGAACCAATAAGGCAGTACTAAGAATTAGTCCGCCCAGCGGGGGTAAGGCTGAATATGTATTTCTCAAGGAGGGTGAAGAACTGCACGGTGTTGAGGTGGTTAAGATTAAGACATTAGAAAAGGATGCAAACATGACTAAGACTTTAGGGCTGCCGGAGTGGACGGTGGAGGTTTTGGTCCGGGGTCAAACTTTCAATTTGGAATTGGACAAAAAACGAGTAGTGTCCTCAAGGTCTGGATCCTCAAGATCCTCAAGATCCTCAAGATCCAGTTCCTCTAGACCCTCCGGCCCCTCTACATCTCCAGTAAGACCTTCAGGCAATAATTATCGTCCAAATTTTGGGAGGGAAACTCAAAAACCAACTACATCTCCTGAAAAGAAACTGCCTCCAAGTACAAAGGGAGGCTCAACTCCAAAACCGCCTGGGAATCAGCTAAAGCAGGTTCCGACAAGAGAAAGGTCCATCCAGCCTAGCCTCGAGTTTCCAAGTCGTTTTGGTGCAGAGATGTATGAGGAACCGCCTTTTGACTTAAGTTTACAACAATTAATCACCGATCCAGCCCAGTTGACAACTCAGCGTGAGATTATCCGTGGTCAGTATTCTCAGGAAGTGCCAACGGATTTACCGGTGAAAGAACGGTAGTCTTCTAGCCTTGAGCAGGGTGCCATAATGGCGTCGCGCATACCGTGGATGATCTTCTTATTCGCAGGACAAATTGTGGCTAGCACTCCCCCTAGGTGGACCTCGTTTTCTTCATGCACAAAATAATATGGACAGAGACGAGCACGGCCTTTCATGGAAACAGAAGATTCAGATTCAAAGTTGAACCAGTTGTGTTGAACGGTTCGCGGTTTCTTATAGCGTTGGAGAATCCATGGCGATGTCTCAAATTCAGAAATCGCTAGTTTAACAGCTTTGGCCCATGCAGTTTGAGATAAATCTGCACCAAGACGAACACTACGGGAGCCCCAGGCTCGTTCATTAAAGCCCGAAAGTTTCAGGACGAACTGGCGATTCTTTTGGGAAAGATCAGCTAGTTGATCCCATTTGGTTAAGTTAAGCCTAGGGATCGCCGCGTGTGGCGGCAGGGGCGAGGGGTCCATTATCCACGTCTCAGGGATTACCTTTTCAAGTAGCCGTGTATACTTGGCACCTAGTTCGCGTTGCCAGAACTCTTTCAAGTTATGGTTCCAAAATAGAGCAAAAATCATTTTTTCTTCGAGATAAGATTTTGGTGGTGCGGTAATTCGAATGGACTTTTTCCGTGCAGCTGAAAATACAAAGTCACTAGCCTCAATATTAGGAAGGTCAAATAATTCAAAGAACCTGTAAACTGAATCGCCTTCCTTAATGTTGGTAAATGCGGAATCACAAACGGAAAAACGATCGCCGAGTTGCCTTGAGAGCCACTCCATTTCTGGCAGGTAAGTTGCTGATTCTTCTGAAACCATGATGTGCACAGTGTCAGTTGGCCTGAATATCCCACTAAATCCATTGAGCATTCCCATGCGGTCACCAAGGACGTTTTCATAGGCGTTATTTAACCAGCCAGTGAGTCCTAATCCGCCAGGTACGCTGTCCAGTTCAGTAATGTGCCAGCCTTCTTTCGTAAGCAGGATGTCTGGCCTTATTACTCTGGGTAACTGTGTCTTAAAAGCTTGATCGCGTTGAAGCTCGATCACTGATTCCGGTTTGCCGCGTTCGAGCCATTCAGCGATCCAGTTGGGCTGTTTTTTAGCCACACTTTGCCGGTATAGTAAGTCGGCTGCCTGATAGAATTTGAGGAGAATGCGGCCGAGTGACTCGAGTTCTTTGGCAAGCTTAGGGTCAAGGGGGAATGCTTCAGGGGTAATGCGCCACTGATGTCCTGCAAAGAGGCCACCTTCAGGAAGGCGATCAAGTATCTGATGCGCTTTTGCTGATGCGTCCATTAAGTGCGCGTAAGTCCATTGCCTTCACCGAGCCACTTATAGGTGGTCAGTTCTGCAAGCCCCATGGGGCCTCGTGCACCAATCTTATCTGTGCTGATCCCGATCTCTGCGCCCATGCCGAATTCACCGCCATCAGCAAAACGGGTGGAAATGTTCCAGAAAACACTCGAAGCGTCAGCTTCGAGTTGAAATCGCCGAGCCGCAGACTCATCTTCAGTGACAATACAGTCGGTGTGTCCTGAGCCGTGAATGCTAATGTGTTTCAGTGCTCCATCAATACCGTCAACTAATCGTACTGAGCAAATAAGATCTAAATATTCAGTGTCCCAATCCTCTTTGGTGGCCGCTTTTGCCGTTTCTCCAATAACATTTTTGGCGTTCTCGCAGCACCGGAGTTCGACCCCTTTTTCATGAAGAGCATTAGCCACTGCTGGTAAAATGGCTTCTGCGCAGGATTTGTCGACGAGCAGCGTCTCCATTGCATTGCACACACCGGGTCGGAGAGCCTTGGAATTGACTGTTATGTTGATTGCTTTTTCAAGGTTCGCATGACCATCCAGATATACGCTGCAGATGCCTTTGTAATGTTTAATCACGGGAACGCGCGAACAATCAGCAACGGCTTGGATCAGTCTCTCACCGCCACGTGGGATACATAAATCAACCAGCTCGGTAAGGGAAAGGAGCTCAGATATAGCTCGACGGTCAGTTGTGGGTACGACTTGAATTGATTTTTCGGGAAAATCTGTAGAGGTCTTGCGTCCTGCTTCGACCATGAGCTTGCCGATGATCTGGTTGGAATTTAGTGCCTCTTTACCACCGCGCAGGATGGTGGTGTTGCCTGATTTGAAGCACAGGCCGGCGGCATCGGCTGTCACATTTGGTCGCGACTCATAAATCATCACTATCACGCCAATGGGACAGGCGACTTTCTGAAGTTTTAGCCCGCTGGGTCGCCCGCGTTCATCCAATATGCGACCCACCGGGTCTTCGAGTTGAGCAACCTCCCGAAGACCTTGGGCCATATTTTTGATACGTTGGTCGTCCAGCAGTAATCTGTCGAGCATGGCCTGCGAAAGCTCCATTTCTTGTGCTGCTTCCATGTCCTTGTTGTTCGCTTTCTTAATGGCTGTGGAATTTGTTTCCAGCGCATCAGCCATAGCACACAGGCAGGTATTCTTTTCGTCTGTGTTTAGGCAGGCCATTTGCCTTGCAGCTAATTTGGCTGCTTGAGCGATGGCAATCATATCTTCGGTCAATTCCATTGGTGAGGTGAGTTTAGCGAAGTCTTTGAGTAGGCAAAAGTTAGTTTTCGTTTATGTAAACGAGTGCTCCGACAGGCACAGAGTCGAATATCTTCAGTAAATCAGTCGCATATAAATGGATACATCCCTGAGAATTCGGTGCTCCGATTTTTGATTCATCACCCACGCCGTGGATGTATATGTAACGCTTTCGAGTGTCTACATTTAGTCCTTGGTTTAGGCCGGGCTCGAGGCCCTCAAGCCATATGATACGGTCAGTGATGAGGGCATTTGAATCTCCCTTGCCATCTGAGCGAACGGGTTTTCTGCCTTCGAAAACCGTGCCGATAGGTTCGCCTTCGCCAATTTTTTTATAAATTCGGTGGAGTCCTATTGGCGTTTGATATGAGTCTTTTTGCTGACCAGCTCCATTAATGGCTGTTGAAACCCTGAAGGTTATTTGTAAATCCTCTGTAAAGTGCGTTAATTTCTGCTGGTCAATATTAACGTAAAGGCAATGGGCGGTGAGGTTGTGCCCGTTACGTTGGCAGGCTTCTGTGAAAATCGGAGGGAGGTTCATTGGGTGTATGGCTTAATGTTCTTCCGAGGAACGATCAGTCGGGTGTGGTTGCCATCCACGCCAAGGTAAAGACCATCTTTGCGCCATTGAATTTGGGCCCATTTTTTTGCGGCGTCTTCTGCTGAATCAACTACGTCAATCTCTCCGATACGGCCTGGCATAAAAAATTGAGGCTGTGTTCGTCCGATATATATGCGTAGTCGTACCGATTTGCCATTCATGTGTGGCTCCAGAAAAACGTGGGCTCCTAAGGGGGGATCGTCGAATACACCATCACTCCATTTCAGTGTAATGCTGTGCTCTAGTGTAACCATTTTTTTGCGTTCGGTTAAGACGACACCTGTGCCATAGCCAATCATCGTGGAGGCCAATGCTACGAGGGCAAATTCAGGCAATTTTTTTGGAAACGCCATTAGGACAGTTGTTTGATGAGGATCTTGGAATTGCGTCCTTGATCTTCATATCTGGCGCGTCGGGCTGAAGGAAGTTCTCTTGAATTCCCTTCAATGAAGTCTGCCTTGTTAGTGAAAAAAGCAAAGGATTGGGTTGAGAGTGTGATCAATTTTTTGATTCCGATATCACGTGCATGATTCTCAATGAACTCAACAAGCTTCTGGCCGATCCCTTGGCTGGTGTGGGATGGATTTACGAACAGGTGGGCAAGTTCTCCAGTTTGTTCATTAGCAAATTGATGTAGGGCTACGCAAGCTATGGGGTTCTCGTCAATCTCATATAGGAAATAATCATCCAGATGCTCTTCTATCTTTTTCTCGGTGCGTTCTACGAGGCGATCTTGGCTCATGGCCTCTTGGGAAAGGCGCAGGATGCTGGCGACGTCTTTCTCTTCTGCTGCACGAATTTGTCGGTATTCATTGGCGTAAACCAAAGTGCCAATTCCTTCATTGGAGAAAACTTCAGCCAACAGGCCTTCAGATACGAGGCCATTGATGAGATGTACGCGGGGGATGCCGGACTCGCAGGCTTCAGATGCATATTGCGCCTTGGATTGTTGTCCCAGTGGAATCTGATCAGGGTGGTTTGTTAATAGGATATTTAATTCGGTGGACAGAATTTGCCTGATAATTTTGCCCTCACGTTGCAGTCCGTCTTCAGTGGAAATAAAAATTAGTTTAGTGGCTTGCAAGGATTTGGCGACACACTGGGCAACCGAATCACTGTTGAGGCGAAATGTGTTCCCTTCACCGTCAAATCCGAGTGGGGGAATTACGGGTATAATTCCACGCGAAAGAAGGGTTTGAAGTAATTCGATGTCAACATGCTCAACTTTGCCAGTATTTTCATGATCAATGCCATTTAGTACGCCAAGAGGTTGAGCCGTCAATGCATTGGCATTTGCTGCGCGTAGGTCATTCGTGGCAAATCCCTCAAGAATCTCGTGGGTAAGCCTGTTGGAAGCGGTTAAGGCTAGCTTAAGAGTGTCGTCATCGGTGACCCCGGTGCCATCCAAGTTGCTGGGTTCAAGGGATTGCTCAACGGCTAGTTCGGAGGTCTGCTCGGCGGCACCGTGTACAAGCACTACTCTAATGTTCAGTGAACATAACACGGCGATATCGAGTAACAGATTAGCAAAATTCGTGTGTGAAACCACCGCTCCATCAGCCGCAATGACAAATGTCTTTTTACGGAAACGTGGAATGTACTGTAAAATCCCTCTAAGATCAGTCGGTTTCATTTTAGATATATCGGATCGGGAATATCAGGAGTTAGTGGTTTTTGTTCAATGTAAATCTTGCAGTGCAGCCAGACAGAGCCTGTTCTCATCTGGCGTGCCAATAGAAATCCTAATCCATTCAGGAAGCTGATAGCCGGCCATAGGTCGGGTTATGACACCTCTGTTTTGAAGTTTCTGAAACATGCTTAATCCGTCCCCTACCTTAGCGAGAATAAAGTTTGCGTGAGAAGGGACTGTTTCAATGCCTAGCTCTCTAAATGCTTCAGTAAAAAATCTTAATCCGCTTGCATTGTTGGCTCGAGTGACTTCTATGTGATCGTTATCACTGAGTGCAGCTAGGGCGGCTGTTTGGGCCATGGCGTTGAGGTTAAATGGTTGTCTGACTTTTTCTAATGCACTAACAAATTCAGAATTGCCGATGCCGTAACCAATTCTTAGGCCTGCAAGTCCGTAGATCTTTGAAAAGGTTCTCATTAGCAGGAGGTTAGGGTGGTTGCCAAGTAACGGCAGGAGGTCGGCTGGATCGTCTAAGAATTCGAAATACGCTTCGTCCATTACTAACAGTGTATGTTCGGGAGAATTATCTATTAGGTTCAAAACCGTTTCTTCAGGCGCAAGTGTGCCAGTAGGGTTGTTAGGGTTGGCGACAAAAACTATCCGTGTTTGATCTGTAATTGCTTCACACATGGCTAACAGGTCATGGCCATAATTTTTTGCGGGCACGGTGATGCAGTCTGCTCCGGCGAGATGGGCGACAATGGGGTAAATTGCAAAACAATATTGTGACACCACGATGTTTGTGCCAGGGGCAAGTAAGGCATGAGAGACAAACACGATAATCTCATTGGAACCGTTTCCAAAGATGAGTTGCTAACTTGTTACGCCTAGTTTTTTGGCGACTGCATTCCGGAGATAAAAAGCGTTCCCATCAGGATAAAGATGAACCTGTTTGGCGGTTTGTTTAATGGCGTCTATGGCTTTTGGGGATGGGCCAAGAGGGTTTTCATTGGAGGCTAGCTTGATTAGGCTCTCGAGTGGCAGCCCTATTTCACGTCCGACTTCCTCCAATGGCCGGCCCGGTTGATAAACCGGCAGGGTAGCCAATTGCTTGTTGAGTTGCATTACCCCATCCAGTTGGTTCGGCTACTTTTTCCGACCTCAGTAATTTCGCCGGTTGAGTTCTTGGCGATATATACGGTAACGGCGACAACTGTAATGAATGTCCCAAGCATGATAGTGGCGACAAACCAGCTAGGGAACGCTCCTACTGACAAACCGGTGTATAGAGAGCTAATCGAATCGATTTGCAGTCCAGCAGGGGGGTGGATGAAAATCTTTGTTATCCAAGCCGTAAGAATAATGGTAGTGATAAAGGCGTAGTTACGCTGCAGCCGCCGACCTACGGATTCAAACATGCTAATTTTGAAGGCGGGGACCAGTAAGTCTTCAGCAACCAGCTTGCGCCAGTTGCCCTCCAGTTTAGGCTCTTCACGCAATATGATTGGAGTGATAAAATGGGCCTCAAGCATTCGGACCCGAGCGCGGAAGGCATCGTAAAATCGGTATCGCCTCGCCTCAATCCATAACATCATTAATACGATGGCTAAATTGAAGAAAAAAATCAAATGAGGCACGTTTTCAAAGGAAAAAGCGACTGTAAATATAGTGCCGGTGGTTGTGATAGCCCAAGTGGTTGTCGTGTCTAATCGCTGACGCCAAACCATGATACGACCAATTTCCCCGCGGTAAAAGTGAGACATCGCGGTGATGTAGCCTTGGTCAGTAGAAGAACCATTGTGGAGAGCATCCATAATATCAGTATCTTCACCAAACTCAGGCATTGGCCGAGTTTAGCACAAAACACCCCCTAACCACCAGCCTCGATCTCAAAAGCGATGTGTCGGGCCAGTTCAATAAGGTCTAGGTCATATCGTAAATCACCAAATTTGAATGCAGGCAGTCCACTCTGGTCACGCCCGGTCAATTCGCCTGGTCCACGTAATTGCAGGTCTGCTTCGGCAATTTTGAAGCCGTCATGTGAGTCTTTAAGCACTTGGAGTCGACTTGTTTTTTCTTTGGATTTATCGGAGGCCATAAGAATGCAATGACTATCGTGCTTTCCGCGGCCGATACGACCGCGCAACTGGTGGAGTTGGGCTAGTCCGAATTGATCAGCGTTTTCGACGACCATAAGTGTGGCGTTGGGAACGTCCACGCCTACTTCAATTACGGTGGTAGAAAGCAGTACCTGAATGTCGTTTTCACGGAAACGGCACATGACAATGTCTTTATCTTCGGGCTTCATCCTGCCATGCAAGACCCCGACTTCATATCGCTCAAGTTCTTGTTCAAGCTTTTGAGCTTCAGTGGTTACAGCCTTGATTCCTGCGGCTGTATCCTCGTTATCTACCCTTGGAAGGACGACATAGGCTTGCCGGCCCGCAGAAAGCTGCTCACGCATGAATGAAAGGATTTTGGGCCAGCTTTGGGGTGTGCGAACAAAAGTGCGGATCGTGCCCCGTCCCGTCGGCATTTCGTTGATTACCGAGCAGTCTAAATCTCCATAAAGAGTCAGTCCAAGGGTTCGAGGAATAGGGGTTGCGGTCATCACTAACAGATGAGGGAACTGCCCTTTTCTCAACAACCTGTCGCGTTGGTTTACGCCAAATTTGTGCTGTTCATCGATTACGACCAAGCCGATATCTTCCATTGAAAATGAGTCTTGAAACAAGGCGTGTGTGCCAATCGTAATAGAGGGCTCCTGTGAGCAGGGCAGAGGTATGTTCGATTCCTTATGCGACCCTGTATGGAGCCGAACTCTAATTGGCAAGAGGGAGAGCCATTTGGTGAAATTACGAAAATGTTGTTCAGCAAGGATTTCAGTTGGAGCCATAATAAGCCCGTTAAAGCCGCTTTCCAAGACACGTAGAATAGCTAGGGCAGCCACAATAGTTTTGCCCGAACCAACGTCGCCTTGCAATAGTCGGCGCATGGGGGCTTTCCCATTGAGATCACCGTCGATTTCCATCGAAACAGCACGTTGCGAGTCAGTTAGCTGGAACCCGATTTGTTTTAGGAACGGTTTTGTGAAGGAGTCATCTCCAACGCAAGGGAGCGCTGTGGCTTTGGACTGAAGGTTATTTCGTCTCCGTCGAAGAACTTGTTGCAATTCGACGAATTCATCTAAAGCCAGCCTGCGGCGAGCTGAGCTTATTTGGTCTAGTTCATTGGGGAAATGAAGCGTTTTTACGGCATCACGACGGCTTGGTAAACCAGCTGCTGAATATTCAGGTTCATTGATAAGGTTTAAAGATGGGGGCACGAGATTATACATGAATTGGCGCAGCCATCTTTGCGAGAGGCCCTCAGTCAGTGGGTATACGGGCACGATGCGGTTGACGTGGATAGTGGCGTTATCATCATTTTCAATGATTTCTGTCTCTGGGTGGTCGATTATAGGAGTTTTTCCTCTGGACAGTTTGCCGTAGACCAACACCTCATCACCGACCTTAAAGTAGCGTGAAATATAATTGATATTCCACCATCGGCAGCAGAGTTGCCCTGATGCATCTTCGAGTATGAATTCAAAGAGTCTTCGGCCACCGCGTAAACGTTTGGTGCCGCATGCAATAATCTTTCCACAAGCTAGACCGGATTCTTCAGAGGATAGATCGCATATTGGCTCTATGTTGCGACGGTCTTCGTACCGTCGAGGTTTAAGCAGAAGTACATCTTCCAAGGTGAGGCATTTAAGTCGGATCAACTGGTTGCGGCGCTCTGAGCTTAACCCTTGTAAATCAGATATGCTTTGCTCCATCTGGTTCTTTTTGGTGTCCTCATTTGGCACGCGAGATTTATAAGCAAGCTCGATACCTTGCCCAAGGTGAACTTTTGCACTTTGCCGTTACTTGCTTTGGCTCCATGCTGAACTGCGTGGCGCAGGAGACAGATACATTGGAACGGTTGTGGCAGGATTATGCTGCTGTATTTCGAGATTTCGATGACCTTACTCTGGCACGATGGATGGCGCAGACACTAAGCCAGTTGCATGGTCGTTTGTGGCGAATGTCACATCCATTGGTTGCTTCCTATCATTTGGCAGCAATGATTGGGCATGATCGCCAGATTTGGCACCAGCGACTGGTTAATTCGCCTCCGGATTACCCTCTGACCGATTGCTGCAGAGCGCCGTTACTTCCTATGGTGACTCGAGAGGTGCTTGAGTGTGGGATGGTCTGCTTGCATTGTAATGCGACCGCAGTGGATTTGGGGAGCATAACGGATAAAGTGGTGTCAGAGGGTTTGGCTAAATGGGCCGAGGAGTATGCAGTCATTCATGGCGTGGCTCACTGGGACGATGAAAGGAAGGTTGATCACAATGATTATGAAAAAGCTTTCGAGGATGCAGCGCAGCAAAGTGAGCAATTATTATCGAGACTTGGATCTGAAATTGCACCTCCCTTAGTGAAAATTTTTCCGACAGTGGTATGGGACGATCAGGATGAATGTTTGCAGGTGAGGCCTGAGGACATCAAATTATGAGTGAATCGGAGCAAGCGGTTAATGAAGTAAAGCCTCCTTGGCCAAAGCGTTTGGCCATCGGTTGTGTGGCCTTACTGATTCTCCTATTAGTGAGTGTATTTACGGCAAATTTGATTGTGAAGAAAATGGTTGCCGATCGGATCGAAAATGAGTTGGTAAAGAATGGCTGGCAAGCAGACTTGGGAGGGTTTGATTATTCCTTGTGGGACAAGGAGGTGGAAATATATGGCTTTTCAGGGGTTCCAATGGATGAAGATCGGTTTGAACAATTTGGCGAGGTTCAGCTCGAAAGGGCACGAGTGAAGTTTGATGGCAATAACGAGGATTTCATCGGGGAATTAGTTATTTCTGAGGCTCAGGCGAAATTCGGAAAACTAGATAAGTTGGAGGTTGTCCCCGGAAAGTTTATTTTGGCAAAAGGCCTCACGGTAAATAATCCCAAGGACTTTGGAGGTGGAGCACTTTTTGAAGTTCAGTCGGTCCAAATTGAATTTGGAGGCATAACAAAAGAAGGTAAGCAACGTTATAAGCGTGTGGAACTTCAGATTGGTCGGGTTAATCTTGTTAAGAATATAGATGGAAAGTGGCTTACTGACGGAGCTTCTCAGTTTCAGATGGAATTAAGGAAAATGGAATCGCAGAAAGATGGAGGAAGGGTTCCCGAAGTAGATAGCATTTCCGTCAAAATAGGAGAGGTTGCGTTTATTGATTTAAGTCAAAGTGGGGTAACTCAGATAATTGAAGTGAATCAAGCTATTGAGGAAAATAACAACCCAAAAGGATACGCAGTGGGTGTTTTCCTTCGCATCTTAGGAGTAATTGCCAACGCTAAAAATCAAGCGGATTTCTAGGTTAAATTTTCACTGAAAAGGAATCAGTTAATTTAATGCTCTGGGCGAAAGCGCTCATGAGTTTTGGGATTTGCTCAAGGTCCTTAAGGTTAACTACCTCTACAGGCGAATGCATATAACGGTTGGGCAAGCTGATTAGTGCGCTGGGAATCCCACCCCGAGTCCAAAAGATGGCATCAGTGTCTGTGCCGCTGGTCGCACTGACTGTCTCGTGTTGAAGTGGTATCTTCGATTTTGCGGCAACCTGTTCAACGCGTTTAACTACCTCGGGGTGGTTGCAAATACCGTGAGTGATTGTTGGGCCTTGGCCCATTTTGATATCTCCGTGGGTCTGCTTGCTAATGCCTGGGTAATCGGTTGCATGTGTTACATCCACAACTAGCGCGACATTCGGGTCTAAAGAATATGCGATCTGGCGTGCTCCAAAGAGCCCGACTTCTTCCATTGTGTTGGATACTGCACATATCTCGGCGTTGAGTTTCCCCTTGGATTCTGTAAGCAGCCGTAGGGTTTCGGCCACAGACCAAGTGCCTATTCGGTTGTCAAAGGCACGAGCAACAGCGATGTCTTTGTTAAGAATCTTGAAATTCTGATTTACCGTGATGGGGTCACCAATGCGCACTCGTTTTTCAGACGCTTTGCGGGAACTGCAGCCGATATCGATGAAAAGATCGGTGATTTTAGGGGCCTTTGGTTCTCCGTCCACCTTTTGCATGTGCGGGGGTGGGTTGCCAATTATGCCGAGTACCCCGCCTTTGGCATTATGGACTGTTACACGTTGAGCTTTGCTGACAATGGCATCTACGCCTCCCATGCGTTTAACCCAGATATAGCCGTTTTCGTCGATGTAATTCACTGAAAGCGCAATCTCGTCAGCATGACCTGCGAGCATGATCCGTGGCCCGCCCCCCTTGTTTAAAATGGCAACACAGTTTCCATAATCGTCGTGGGTGGTTTCATCGGCAAACTTTTTCACATAGTCGAGCCATACGCGTTGGCCGCGTGTTTCATAACTGGTTGGACTGGGGGTATTTACCAGTTCCTCTAAAAAAGCGAGTGATTCAGTGCGCATCAACAATATTTGCAGCTGAGCTATCTCCGCGTCAATGCTCGACGGTGATATAACATTTTTGTTAGGTAACAGCTGTGCGTTCCAAACTCGTCAAAACCGCCAAGTTGGTGGTCGTTAAGCTTGGCACCGGCATCCTGACTGATCGCCGGAATCGTTTGGCGTCCAAGCGCATTAAACAGATTGTCGGGCAAGTGGAACGAGTCAGGAAGTCGGGACACGAAGTAGCATTGGTTTCATCGGGAGCGGTGGCAGCTGGCATGGAAGTGCTTGGTTATCAGAAGAGGCCGGCACGGTTGGAAGAGTTGCAGGCCTGCGCCGCCGTTGGGCAATCCCGTCTGATGGCAGTATATCAGGAACTCTTTGCTGCCCATGGTACTCAGACTGCTCAGGTTTTGCTGACGCATGCGGATTTGCAAGATCATGATCGCCATTTAAATGCGCGTAACACCTTGGTGGCCCTATTGTCAGCTGGGGTTGTGCCGGTGGTAAATGAAAATGATGCCGTGTCTTTTACCGAATTAACAGTTGGGGATAACGATAAGCTTTCAGCGCTGGTTGCGACACTGTTGCCGGCTGATCTTCTGATTCTACTGACAACGGTTGATGGGCTGATTCGTAATTATGGAAAGCCTAATGCGAAGGTGATTTCTTCCGTAAAAAAAATTGATGGGCCAATTAGAAAGTTGGCGGGCGGAACACAAAGTAGGACCAGCGTTGGGGGTATGTTGAGCAAATTGAAAGCTGGGGAAATAGTCATGCGTGCTGGCATTCCAATGATAATTGGCAACGGGGCTTTACGAGGAGTTTTGAATAAGATTATGACTGGAGGTCCGGTTGGCACCTTATTTCATCCTGGCGCAGGGAAATTAAGAGAGAGAAAACGCTGGATTGCCTTCTTTCATCACCCGGGAGGACGATTGATTGTTGATAATGGAGCCAAATCAGCCTTACGCGAACGCGGGATGAGCTTGCTTGCTCCCGGTGTCGTAAGATGTGAGGGGAGCTTTTTGACGGGAGATGTGATCAAGATTTGTGATGCAGAAGGCACTGAGTTTGCTCGCGGTATCGCGAAGTATTCACGCGAAGAAATGGAGAATGCCCCGGGTAAAGTCGTGGTGCACCGAGATTATTTGGTGGTGCTTTAATGCCTAAGCAGAAACCAATTGATGAGTTACTCCGGGTGATGGCTCGTTTACGGGCGCCAGACGGATGTCCTTGGGATCGTGAGC
>CAZHJW010000003.1:0-18424 GCA_964533265.1 uncultured Pedosphaera sp. | reverse complement strand
CTCCGGGTGATGGCTCGTTTACGGGCGCCAGACGGATGTCCTTGGGATCGTGAGCAGGATCACCACAGTATACGCATTAATGCGGTGGAGGAGGTTTATGAGTTGGTTGACGCGATTGAGGAAGGCGATGATGATCAGATTTTGGAGGAGTTGGGTGACCTTTTATTGCAGGTGGTTTTTCATGCCCAGATGGCAGAGGAACGTGAGGCATTTAATTTTGATAAGATTGCGAAGGTGATAACCGATAAGCTGATTCGTCGGCATCCTCATGTGTTTGCGGACGCTAAGGTGGAGGATGTTGAGGGGGTTTGGAGTCAGTGGGATGCGATTAAACAAAAAGAAAAAAAGGGTACTGTCAACGAGCGCAAGTCGGTTTTTGACGGTGTCCCCCGGCATTTGCCGGCTTTAATGAGGGCCCATGAATTGGTGGAAAAGGCGCACAAACACGATCTACTGCCAAAGGGTAGGCAAACTGTTTCCAAACGAAGTCTAGGCAAGGAGTTATTCAAACTTGCGCAAAAGGCTCAGTCCAATGGATGGCAGGCAGAGGAACTGCTTCGGGAGGAAATAAAGCAACATGAAAAGGTGTTGCGAGCAAAGGAGAAGGCTCGACAAGCCCGAAAACGTGATTAGTTTAAGCCCCGTCAATTATGAGTGATCTGCGTTATGCTAAATTAGCCAAGTTGTTGGTGGAATATTCCTGCGAATTGAAAAAAGGGGAAAATGTATTCATAGATGTAGCGGATGTTCCTGAGCTTATGGCAATTGAATTGGTACGTGCGACACGTAAAGCAGGAGCTAATCCCATTGTGGAAACGCGACATTCGAGAGTGGTCAGGGAATTAATAAAGGGGACTACCGATGATCACGCAAAACTGACGCGCGATGTAGAGCTTTACCGGATGAAAAAGGTGCAAGCATACATTGCGATTCGTGGGGCGAAAAACACGAGTGAACTGGGCGATGTGCCTTCGAAAGTGATGCAGGCTTATTCAAAGACCATGAGGCCTTTGTTGAATTATCGTGTTAATAAGACGCGCTGGGTGGTGTTGCGCTGGCCTACTCCGAGTATGGCTCAAGCAGCAAATATGAGCACGGAGGCGTTCGAGGATTTTTATTTTGACGTCTGTACATTTAATTATGGGCGTATGGCCAAAGCAATGAAGCCTCTGGAAAAACGCATGACAAAAGCCAGAGAGGTTCATTTAAAGGGGCCAGGAACCGATTTAACTTTCAGTATTAAGGGAATGCCTGCCATTGCGTGTGCCGGTGACAGGAATATCCCTGATGGGGAAGTGTTTTCCTGCCCCACTAAGATGTCAGGAAGCGGTACAATACAATTCAACACTCCCACATTATACGCAGGCACAAAGTTTGAAAATGTGAAGTTAGAACTGGAAGAAGGAAAAGTCGTTAAGTCTACCAGTAATAACACTAAGCGGCTAAATGAGGTTTTGGACACGGATGCTGGGGCTAGATACATTGGCGAGTTTTCACTAGGAGTAAATCCATTCGTGATGAATCCGATGTGCGATATTCTCTTCGACGAAAAAATAGCCGGCTCGCTTCATTTCACGCCCGGGCAGGCGTATGAGGAATGTGACAATGGCAACCGTTCAGCTGTTCATTGGGATATGGTTTTAATTCAGCGAAAAGAGTGGGGTGGGGGCGAAGTTTGGTTCGACGGGGAGTTGGTCCGCAAGGATGGAATGTTTTTGCCCAAAGATCTCCAGCCGCTAAACCCAAATAATCTGAAGAAGGCTTAACCTTTTTTGAGTAGGGATAGAAACTCCTTCATGGCTGGCGAGAGCACCTTATTTTTTTTATGTACTGCGGCGAGGGGGCGGTAAAATTTCTCGTCCTTTATTTCCACCATGGAGATTGTTCTTTTTGCCACTTCTTGAATCACTGGGCTTCGCGGGACAATCGAGATGCCTGCGTTAATTTCAACAGCCCGTTTAACTGTTTCTATATTATCGAACTCCATGGAGTGTTCAACTTCCACGCTGCGGTCTCTAAGAATTTTGTCAATGGCCCTACGGGTTGGGATGTCTGGTTCGAATGCGATAAATTTATGTTTACTAATCTCAGATAGCTCTATTTCAGGTTTTTGTGCAAGTTCATGTTCTGGGTGGCAGATTAGGACCAGCAAGTCTTCGTCCAATGAAGTTACTTGAAGTCTTGCGTCTTTTTGCGGGTAAGCTACTAGGCCAATATCAGCAATACCGCTAATGATATCATCATAGAGTTGGGTAGCCCTTCGGTATTCAACAGACACATTTACTGTGGGGTGTTTCTTGAGATATCTTTTGAGGAATGGCGGTAATTCGTGTAAGCCAATACTATATATCGTTACAACCTTGATTGTTCCGGTCACTATGTTTTGGATCTCTTGAATCTTATGGCGTAACTCCTCGTACGATTGGACAATCTGCTTGCTAGATTTGTATAGAGTGTCACCTTCCTTGGTTAGGGAAAATTTTTTTTTGCTCCGTTCGATGAATTTTGCGTTAAATTTGGTTTCTAGTGCAGTAATTTGTTGGCTAACCGCTGATTGAGTTACGCCGTTTATCTGTGCAGATTTAGTGAAGCTGGTTGTCTCCGCCAGATCACAGAAGACCTTAAGACTCTCGATTTGCATGCACTTAGTAAATCAGATTTACTAATAGTGTCAATTAGGAGGAAAGTTTTTGTTGGTAAATGCGGATGGCAGCAGTGAGTTTATGTTTGTTTGTTCAACTAACTCGGGGTTATTGGAGTCAACAAGGATAATTTTGGCTTTTGGGGCGTATTCAGCGATTAATTGCCGACAAGCTCCGCAAGGTGTCGCGCCACCGTTTGATGCTATTGCTATAGCATTAAAATCAGCAAGGCCTTCAGTGAGGGCTTTGAAGATGGCGATACGCTCGGCACAGCAACTGAGGCCATAGCTGGCGCTTTCCACATTGGCGCCAATCGTTATTTGGTCACTGCTGTCACAAATCGCCGCCCCTACTTTGAATTTGGAATAAGGAGCATGAGCTTGAGCGCGGGCCTTCAATGCGGATTCGATTAGTGAGTTATAATTACACATAGTTGCGGGTAAATTCACCTAGCAGTTTGCTGCCAGTTTTTGCTGCCAGTAGTCCAGTTTTAAGAACGTCCTTATGTGAGAGTGGTTCATTATTGGCTCCTGCAGCTTCGTTGGTAATGCACGAGATGGCAGCTACTCGAATGCCGCATTGACGGGCTACTATTGACTCAGGAACGGTGCTCATGCCGATAGCGTCTGCGCCTAATCTTCCAAAAGCATTTATTTCGGCGGGAGTTTCGTAGCTAGGGCCACTAACGGCGCAATAAGTTCCTGAGTGGAGTCGGGTGTTTGTTTTGCGTGCTGCAGCTCTGAGTTGTTTGGATAAAACCGGATCGTAGACTTGAGAGAGGTCGATAAACCTTTCTCTTCTGGATATCGCAGGCCCCTTCAAAGGGTTTTCGCCCATAAAATTTAAGTGGTCTTTAAATAGCATGAAATCACCTGCTTTAAACTTCTGGTTTATGCCGCCTGCGGCGTTGGTGATAATCAAGTCTTTGATGCCGTACTCTGCAATAACACGGATTGGATGAGTGATCTGGGCAAGGGGACGGCCTTCATAGTAATGCGTGCGGCCATTTAATATCAATATGTCTATTCCGGATAGTCTTCCAATGATGGCTGTGCCTGCGTGTCCTGCTACGCTGGGTTTTAAGAATCCGGAGAGCTTTTGATAGGAAATCTCTCGGTCTTGTTTGACTTCATTTGCTAAAGTATTAAACCCGCTCCCAAGGATGATAGCCAGTTTTGGACGTAGTTTCGAAGCACGCTTCAGGGTGCTTGCAGCAGTTTTCGGATTGACTTTACCTCTCACTTTAGGCGGATTCATTCTTTCCGGATGGCCGTGCGGCTGTCCATGTTTTATTGATCCCATGAGTGTGGAACTAAGTAACGAAGAAATTAGCCGCTATTCCCGTCACCTTATTTTACCTGAGGTGGGCATGGCGGGGCAGAAGAAACTAAAAGCAACCAGTGTTTTATGTATTGGCACCGGAGGCTTGGGTTCACCAATATCGATGTATTTAGCTGCTGCAGGTATTGGCAAAATAGGGATTGTGGATTTCGATGTGGTCGATTACTCCAATTTGCAACGTCAGATTATCCATGGAACGGATGACGTGAATAGGCCTAAGGTGCAGTCAGGTAAGGAGACGCTAAATTCTATCAATCCTGAGGTAGAAGTGATCATTCATGAAACGATGCTTACATCGGACAATGCGCTGGAGATCATCAAGCCTTACGGCATTGTTGTAGACGGTACGGATAATTTTCCCACGCGCTACCTAACCAATGATGCGTGCGTGCTGCTCAAGAAGCCCAATGTTTATGGTTCCATATTCCGGTTTGAAGGGCAGGCCAGCGTATTTGCCCCAGAACTGGGCGGCCCCTGTTACCGCTGTCTTTATCCTGAGCCGCCACCCCCTGGAATGGTGCCCAGTTGTGCGGAGGGGGGCGTGTTAGGGGTGTTGCCTGGTATTATCGGCTGCATTCAGGCAACAGAGATCATTAAATTAGCGTTAGGTAAAGGCGATCCTCTAATTAACAGGCTTATGCTCTATGATGCATTGGATATGAAGTTTCGGGAATTGAAGCTTCGACGCGACCCTAAATGTCCGATATGTGGTGAGAATCCGACGATCACCGAATTGGTTGATTATCAAGAATTTTGCGGGATTGGACTCGAGCCTGAGAAGCCTGGTGTGCACCCTGATGAGGTGAGTGTTCAGGACTTGAAAGCGGCGATGGATGGTAAGGTCAAAGATACAGCGTTTCTCGATGTACGTGAATATGACGAAGTGGAGATAGCCAGGATTGATGGTGTGCCAGTGATTCCATTAGGGGAGTTGCCCCAGCGATTCACAGAGCTGAATCCTAACCAGATAATTTATATCCACTGTAAAATGGGGGGGAGATCGCTCAAGGCGGTTGATTTCTTAAAACAGCAAGGCTTCAAGTATTGCAAGAGTGTGGCTGGTGGGATTAATGCTTGGAGTGATGAAATTGATTCCACTGTGCCGAGGTATTAGAAGCCAGCAAACAATTTCCTTTTGCTCGATAAGCTTCTTGCGCATTCTTCGGCTATGGGTACCCGTCGTCAGGCACGCGAACGCGCGATTCAGTTCCTTTTTCAGTATGACCACAATCCTACTGAGGTGCTGGATTCTGATCTGGAGCATTTTTGGTTACACCAGCGACCAGCGGTAATTGAATTAGTTGAAGGAAGAAGCGCATGGGGTGAAGACAGGAAGATGCCGCCGCAAACGACGGATGATATTTCTATCAGGAATTTTGCTGAACCTTTGGTGCGTGGTGTTCTCGAAAATCGTGATTCAATTGATAAAACTTTGAGTCAATTGGCTGAAAATTGGGATCTGCACAGAATGGCAGCAGTGGACAGGAACATCTTACGGCTTGCAGCTCATGAATTGATGCACCGTGAAGATGTCCCTCCGGTGGTTGTCATTAATGAGGCGGTGGACATCGCGAAAAAGTTTTCAACTGATGATAGCGGAAAGTTTGTAAACGGAATTTTGGACAAGCTGGCGGCTCAAATTAACAGGCCTCCTCGTACTGCCAAGGAGGCTGATTAGTGTACGCTGATCTTCATCTTCATACCCATTATTCGGATGGCACATACACGCCTGAGGAATTGGCTGAACGTGGTCGGGAGCGCGGGATTAAAGTAATGGCCCTCACCGATCACGACACAATTGATGGTTGCAAGCAAATGGCAATTGCCTGTGACGATCGCAATATAGAATTCATATCTGGTTGTGAGTTTACGGTTGAGCTCGAAGGCTTCGAATTGCATTTATTGGGATATTTCCTAGATCTTGAATGTGCTAGATTAATTGAGCAGCTTGAGAAGTATCAGGCTGTACGTCAAAATCGAATCCATGAAATGGTATTCAAACTCAACGAATTGGGGTTCAAGATAACCAGCGATGATGTTCTGAATATTGCAAACTGCAATTCACCCGGAAGGCCGCATATAGGGAGGGCGATGGTAGCAAAAGGGTATTGTCGTTCATTGGACGAATCGTTTCAAAAGTATCTGAAAAAAGGAAAGCCTGCATGGGTGCCGAAGTCTAAAATGACCGCTTCTCAAGCAATAGAGCTGATTCATGAAGCAGGAGGCTTGGCGGTCATTGCTCACCCGGGTTTGTATCATCGGGATGAATTCATCAGCAGCTTAGCCGCAGTTGGAATGGATGGTATCGAGTGTTTTTATACACGTCACTCGACGCCAATGACCGAGCACTATCTGATGCTTGCCGAACAACATGGTTTGCTCGTTACCGGTGGCTCAGATTGTCATGGAGATAATAAGGGTCGACCTTTGATTGGAGGAATCAAGCTGCCTTATTTTTATGTGGAAAAAATGAAATTGGCATTATCTGCGTAAGATGGGTGTTTTTGATAAATTTAAGGCGGGTTTACAGCGTACAAGGGAAAAGCTTTCCCGCGAGATTAAGCGAATTGTTACCGATTCTCCAAAGTTGGACGACGAGGTTCTTGAAGAGATAGAAATTACACTTATTGGGGCCGACCTGGGGGTGTCTATGACTGGGAAAATTCTGGCCTCGATAAGAGATAAATATGAAGCCCAAGGGGATTCTGGACTGGATGTTCTTGCTGTAGCAAAAAGAGAAGTTTCGGAATCTTTTGAAGAGGGTATTAAGGGTTTGAAGCACGAGAGTGGCACGACTGTGGTTTCTGTGGTAGGGGTAAATGGAACGGGTAAAACCACAACGTCAGCCAAGTTGGCCAGCTGGATTCAGACCTCCGGAAAGGTTCCTATGCTGGCAGCTTGTGACACGTTTCGTGCTGCAGCGGTTGAGCAGCTCATGGAGTGGGGAGGGCGCTTGAATGTGCCCGTTATTGCCGGGAACTATGGGGCTGATCCAGCCTCTGTTGCGCATGATGCAGTCAGTGCGGCTCAGGCTCGTAAAGTTGACTATCTATTTATTGATACAGCGGGTCGCTTGCACACCAAGAACAACTTGATGCAGGAGTTGGAGAAAATGCATCGAGTCATAGGAAGGCAAGAAGACGGGGCACCGCATGAGGTTTTGCTTGTGGTGGATGGGACAACCGGGGCAAATGCTTTAAGCCAAGCACGTGAATTTCATAAGGCTGTATCTTTAACTGGCTTGGTAATCACTAAACTTGATGGCACAAGCAAGGGGGGCGTGGTTGTGGCGATTCATGAGGAATTAGGATTGCCTGTCAAGTTCGTTGGTTTAGGCGAACGGGCTGATGATTTGCACCCATTTGATCCGGGCCAATTTACAGAGGCTCTCTTTGATGACTAATTCTTGGAATGAATGAGGTTGATGGACAGTACATGTTGATGGCATTAAAGCTAGCACGCAACGGGTATGGGCGAACTTCGCCCAATCCGATGGTAGGGGCAGTTCTGGTAAAAGGTCAGACTATAATAGGCAAGGGTTGGCACCGCATGGCAGGAGGGGTTCATGCTGAAATTGCGGCAATTAAGGAGGCACGCCGGAATGGTTATAACATAAAAGGTTCCACGCTTTATGTGAATTTGGAGCCTTGTTGTACGACGGGCCGAACCCCACCTTGTACGAAGACTATTATTGAGTCTGGCATAGTTAGAGTGGTGGTTGGTGCCATTGATCCTAGCCCGAGTCATTCCGGACGTGCTTTCCGTATTTTTAAAAAGGCAGGCATTGAGATTAGAAAAGGGGTTCTATCGGATGAGTCTAGGCTTTTAAATGCTGGTTTTAATCATTGGGTCACCTCGCGTAAGCCTTATGTAACACTTAAAACTGCTATGACGCTCGATGGGAAAATCGCTTCATCAAGCGGGGAGTCCAAATGGATTACTGGCGAATCGGCGAGAAGAGAGGGGTTGCGTCTGCGTAAGGGTAGTGATGCGATTCTAGTTGGGATTGGAACCGTGCTGGCTGATGATCCGAGCCTGTTAGCGCGAGGGAAACGTGGAGGGGTGTCATTACGCCGAATAATTCTGGATTCAAGTGGACGCACCCCTTTGACTTCTAAAGTTATTTCGGATGAAGACTCAGCGCAAACGACGGTGGTGGTCTTGCGTGGTGCGTCGTCCAGGAAAATTGTTGCCTTACGAAGGAAAGTAAACGTAATTGAGGCGCCGGAGAGCAAAGGCAGGATTGACCTGAATTGGTTAATGAAACGACTGGGGAAGGAGGAGGTGGTAAACCTGCTCGTTGAGGGTGGCGGTGAGGTTAACGGTGTTTTTTTGGATAAGAAATTAGCACATAAGATAGCTTTTTTTTATGCACCTAAAATTCTCGGCGGAAGCGATTCATGCGTAGCTCATGCTGGTGCGGGTGTGACAGCTTTAGGGCAGGCAAGGGTCCTGCATAATGCTGAATGGCGTCGTGTGGGGCCGGATTTATTGTTGACCGCCTGCCTGGCAGGAGGTTGAGTTTTAGCCAGATGTTTACGGGGATCATCGAAGAGACAGGCACGGTTGAGGCTATTCATCCAGGGGATAAATTTATTCGCCTTACACTTTTGGTGCGCAAGATTGGGCCAGGGCTTAATGTGGGAGATAGTCTGGCAGTGAACGGATGTTGTCTTACGGTTGTCGATATCTATTCTAAAGCTCGAAGTAAATTGGTTCATTTTGACTTACTTAAGGAAACATGGAATCTAACTAATCTTCAGAATTGCCGCGCGGGTTCAGTGGTTAATTTGGAGCGGAGCCTCGAAGCAGGAGGTCGTTTGGGTGGGCACTTTGTCACTGGCCATATTGATGGAACTGGGAAGATTAAAACTTGGGACCTGATGGAGGAAGGGCATCAGCTTCAGATAGTGGCATCTGATTCTGTGATGCGTTACATTGTGCATAAGGGGTCAGTTGCGGTTGATGGTATTAGCCTTACGGTTGCATCAGTTGATAAGGATTGTTTTACCATATGGATAATTCCACATACTTTTGAAGAAACTGCGTTAAAAGACCGCGCGGTGGGGGATCCGGTAAATCTTGAGACGGATATACTTGGGAAGTATGTCGAAAGATTCGCAGGGCACTAGGCCGCTGGGGCGTTGGTGCTCTTGCGAATTGATAGCTCTGCTGGTAATCGCTTGGTGCCAGCAGTTTCTCCGCGCAGTAATTTCTGCATTGCATCCATTGCCGCAAGGCCTCGGCGGTATTTTGGTTGTCGCACGGTGGTTAGCGGCACCCGGAAATATTCTGCTGAAAGGACATTGCCGAATCCTGTGATTGAGAGATCTTCAGGGATTCGAACACCCTGATCCAATAAGGTATTCGCAGCTCCAATGGCAACCAGATCATTGGCCGCAACCATGGCTGTGGCTTTTGGGTTTTCTTGAATGAATTCCAGCGAAGCTTTTTCCCCTTCTTCGATCGTGGCACCAGCCTGAAAGACGAGTTTGTCGTCAACTTCGATGCCATGATCTATCAATCCGCGTCTGTAACCTTCGTATCGTTCTTGTGCCCATGGGGCGAAGGTGGGGCCAGTTAAACAAGCAATATGTCGGTGCCCTAGGTTAAGAAGATGTTTTGTTAGAGCTTTTGCTGACTCCATGTCGTCTGTTTCTACATTTGGGAAGTCACTGCAAAAAAGGGCTCTGTGTCCGAGTATCACTGTCGGTGTGAGGTGTTTTTTGAGTTCTTCATATATCGTTACTTTAGGGTCAGCTCGATATACCGGTCGGATGAAAAGACCATCAACCTGCCTTGCTAAGAGTCTCCTAATGCAGGTTTCTTCGCGTTCAGGGTTGTTTAATGTTTGAGCAACGATAATTTCATATCCCATTTCATGCGCTTGCTCCTCTATAGCCATAAAGGTGCGAGTATACATGGGGTTGCTTAGGGCTGAAATAATTAGGCCAAATTGATTTGTCTGGCGCGTACGCAGCCCTCGAGCAGAAATATTTGGAACGTACCCGGTTTTTTGTGCGATATCCCGGATTCGGTCCTTCGTAGCTGTTGAGATATCCGGTTCGTCGCGTAACGCTTTGGAAACGGTCATTACCGACACACCAGCGCTTTGTGCAATGTCCTTCAGCCGTATCACGCGTGTGAGCCGCTCCAATTGAGCTTGTGTCGTAGAGTCTCAAAAAACGAATTCCCTTCGAGCCTGATGAGCCTCGCTTTTTGGCGGCTTCGGCGAATTTTAACCTGATCTCCTTCATGAAGCTCAGCCATCATTTGCCCATCAGCTGAAAGGTAACTCTCAGCACGATGTTTAAGAATGGTAACTTTAATGGTTGAAGAGAAACTGATAATTAAAGGGCGGTTGGATAGAGCTTGCGGGCATATTGGGTTCAGAGTGAGGACTTCTGCCCGAGGCGTTACCACCGCTCCACCAGCGGCCAGCGAATACGCTGTGGAACCTGCAGGGGTTGAAATGATTAATCCGTCACTCCGGTACGTCGTCAAGGGTTCGCCGTCCACCTCCACCTCCATTTCAATTAGTCGAGGGTTCGCGCCACGGCTAATAAGGATATCGTTAAGTGCAATAGCTTTGTGTTTGCGTCCACCAAGCTCTCCAGTCGCTTCAATTAGGGCTAATGGGTCAACAATATACCTGCCTTTCCAAAGAGTCTTTAACGAGGCCTCCACGTTTGAGGTAGAGGCTGTTGTTAGGAAACCGAGGCGGCCGGCATTTATTCCGAGTATGGGAGCATTGCTTCCGGCAGTTTCTCTGGCCACGCGCAAAACGGTTCCGTCCCCACCAATTACTAAAAGCATATCGCACATGCGAGATAGCTCAGAGGTATCGGGTAAAGCTATTCCACATCCTTTTGATAAGCTGGCCAGAGATGGGTCAATGAAAACCTTACGGCCTGTTTTTTCGACCGATTTAGCTATTTTTTTGACCAAGCCTGACTTTTGGATTTGATCTGGGTTGCCAGTTAGCCCGACTGACTGGATGTTTTTAAGCTTTTTCAATCCAAGCTAAGAATTCCTTGTTTCCCTTGGGCCCCGTAATTGGGGATTCCACGTTTCTTTTCCAGGTAAGTCCTTCATATTTGTTGATAAAGTCAGTTAACTCACTGATAACTCTGGAATGGACCGCTGGTTCTCTAATCACTCCAGCACCCTTATTCACTTCAGTTCTGGCAGCTTCAAACTGGGGTTTGATCAGTGCAATGATGTTACCACCTTGTTTGCATAAAGCAAAGGCAGCAGGAAAAATTTTACGCAGGGAGATGAAAGAACAATCGATAGTGATAATGTCGGCTCCTTTAAAACTATTTGGGAAATCAGTAAGTTGCAGGTGTCGGGCGTTGGTTTTATCCATTACATTGATGCGGTGGTTCTTTCGCAGGTGCCATGCCAGTTGCCCTTTGCCAACATCCACGGAGAAAATCTGTTTAGCTCCATTCTGAAGCAGGCAGTCGGTGAATCCTCCAGTCGATGCTCCTAGGTCAACGGCAACTGCCCCGTTCACGCGAACAGGGAAAGCTTCCAAGGCTTTTTCGAGTTTAAAGCCGCCTCGGCTTACATATTTTTCGGGTTCCTGAACTTCAATTCGGTCTTCTGTTTTGACTTGATCACTGGGTTTCTGGGCCATTTGATCGTTCACCCGTACTTTTCCTGCCATAATTAGGCGCTTGGCTTTCTCCCTGCTCTCAGTGAGTTTTTTGTCAAACATCGCTTGATCAAGGCGTTTACGGGTTGAGGCTGTAGGTGGCATAAGGGCAGAATGTAGTGGTGCGTTTGTAGATAAAGAAGGCATTGGTCGCAACTATGAATAAGCTTGAGCAACAGATTCATGATGAAATCATTAATAAGGGGCCGATCTCACTTAGTCGATTCATAGAGTTGAGCTTGTATGCGCCGGGTTTGGGTTATTATGAAAAACAGCGTGAAGTAGGGCGTGGAGGAGATTTTTATACGAACGTAAGTGTAGGGACCGTTTTCGGAGAATTAATGGCATTTCAGATTTCGCAATGGCTTGATGAACTGGAAGGTTCTGTTCAGCTTATCGAGGCTGGGGCTCATGATGGGCGCTTGGCCAGAGATATTCTTTCTTTTTTTCGTGACTGGCGGCCTGAGCTGTATGAGAGGTGTGAATTATTGTTGCTGGAGCCTTCTTTAATACGCCGGAGCTGGCAGGAAGAAACGCTAGCGGATTTTGAGAGTAAGGTGAAATGGAGTTCTGGTGGAATTGCTGATTTTCAGGGAGTATTTTTGGCCAATGAACTATTGGATGCATTCCCAGTTGAAAAACTGCGATGGAACGAAAAGAGGCAGGCGTGGTTTCAGATGGGTGTAGCGATTGAGGAAGGGCGTTTAGTGGAGGTTACTCTTGATGAAAGCAATTTTTGCGCAAATATATTTGAGGGATCGGTGCCTGATGGATGCGTGATGGTGGAGAATGTGGGTGCTTCTAAATTTTGGGGTGAAATATGTTCGGCAATGAGAGGAGGGCGTGCGGTGGCTTTGGATTATTTTTTGGAACGTGAGGAATTCTTCTTGCCGCCCCGAGTGAATGGAACGTTGCGTGCCTATCATCAGCATCGACGTGTTGATGATCTTTTGGTGAATATCGGGGATCAGGACATTACAGCATCGGTGGACTTGCATGGAATACGCGTTGCAGCAAGCGCGGCCGTTGTGGATCGCAATCACTTGAGCACGCAGGAAAAATTCTTTGTGGATATTTTTAGTCAGATTGCGGGACGTCCCAAAGACTTCCCGGAGTGGACGCCGGAAAGGACGCGACAGCTCCAGACGCTGGTGCATCCGGAGCATTTGGGTCGAACCTTTAAGGTGTTTGAGTGCTGGCGTTCCTAGAGGCCTTTTACTTCCCAGCCTTTGCGGTATTCGCGTTTAACGAGCCCTGTGGCTTCCTTGTTATTACTGAATTCAAGTTTTTCAGCTTTCCAGTTGAGTTCTTCTTTCGGGAAACGTGTGGCGATGCCGCCTAGCAGGATGGCTTCAGTCATCGGGCCAGAGTAGTCAAAGTTTGCTGAGGTTTTGCCTTCTCCGCGCGATGCGTTGATAAAAGATTCCCAGTGGTTGACGGCAGTTATTTCAGGCCTTTTATAGTCCTTGTATTTCTCTTCAGGTAGAAGAATGGCTTTGCCGACATGGGGGATGATCATGTGGCCCTTGGTGCCAAAGAGTACGGATCCTTGGCCGGGCAATCCTCGGCCAATACGTTTTTGTACGCCTGCATCAGGACGTTGGTCTCCATCGTACCAAGTTACATTGATCGTCTTGCCTTCGGTGTACTTGGTGCCGGGAAATACGTAATGAATTTTGGCATTAACGTTCCAGCTGTGTGAGGCGGCAACGGGCGCGGGGCCTTCGCTGCGTACACTGAGTGGAGCGGTGAGTCCGACTGCCCCATACATCGGATCGTAGATGTGGCAACCCATGTCTCCAAAGGTGCCGGTGCCGTAGTCGAGTCTCTTGCGCCATTGGCCGGGGTGGTAGTAGCCGTTGATAAAATTATTCTTCGGCGCCACACCGCACCAGGCGTCCCAGTTTAGGCCGGCGGGTATCTTGTCCTGTCTGTCGGGTCTTGGATTCGTGTCACCCCACTTCTTACTGCTCCAAGTGTGAACCTCCGTGACTTTTCCAATGGCGCCCTGATGGACAAGTTCTACTGCTTCGCGGTAAACTTGACTTGAGTGAACCTGAATACCCATTTGGGTGGCCAGTTTGTTGGCGGCGGCAAACTCACGAAGTTTGCGACTTTCAAATACATCATGAGTGAGTGGTTTTTGCACATAAACGTGTTTGCCTAATTGCATGGCGCTCATCGCGATTGGGCCGTGCATATGGTCAGGAGTGGAGACATTGGCAGTATCAAAATTCTTAGCTTCCTTATCGAGTAACTCGCGCCAGTCGGTGTAGCGTTTTGCCTTGGGAAATTTACGCGCAAACCGATCCTGACGAGCGGGGTCGATTTCCGCACAGGCCACCATTTCCACATTGGATACACCTGAAATTGCGTTCAAATCGGCGAAGGCCATGCCGTTGGCGCCGAAACTGACGTGGCGTACAGTTGAGTTGGGAGATTGAGCCCAAGATCGTGTGGCAACATAAGGAAAGACGAGGGCGCTGGTGGCCAGAAAGGAACGGCGGGAAAATGAGCTCGATTTCATGGGCGGTAGTTTGGTCTGTTGGCAGACGTTTGCAATCCATTTCCTCATCACTTAGTGTTCGGACGCATGGCGAGACAGCCAAACATAATTTTTATCGTTACTGATCAGCAACGATACGACACTATTAACGAATTGGGATTTCCTTTTGTTGATACGCCGCACATGGACCGTTTGGTGCGTGAAGGGGTATCTTTTTCGAACTGTCACGTTTCTGCACCGTCATGCGCCAGTTCGCGTGCCAGTCTCTTCACCGGGTATTTCCCTCATACGACCGGTATTCTCAAAAACGCCGATACATGGCGTCGGAGCTGGGTGCAGAATGTGGCTGAGGCGGGGTATCACTGTGTGAATATTGGGAAAATGCATACATGGCCCTTTAACGCGTCTTGCGGATTTCATGAACGATATATTGTAGAGAACAAGGATCGTTATCTCGAAGGGCGATATTATTTAGACGAATGGGACAAGGCGCTAGCAACACGCGGTTTGGTGAAGCAACAACGTGAATTATATCGTCGATACGACAACTACCAGGACGCATTAGGAGCTTTCACATGGGATTTGTGTGAAGAAATGCACTCCGACTTTTTTGTGGGTGACTTTGCTCAGTGGTGGTTGCGAGCCAAGCCCGTGGACAAGCCACTTTTTATGCAGATCGGTTTTCCAGGCCCTCATCCGCCCTATGACCCTGTTCCTCGTCATCTTAAGAAGTATGCGAATCGTGAATTATCTTTACAGCCGGTTGTTCAGGCCGAACTTGAAAGTCAGCCTCCACCATTGAAGGCGATGCGTGAGCATAATGTACGTGTGGATCACGATTCAGTGGTGCATTCACTCAATCCAACCGAAGAGCAACGCATAAGACAGCGTCGTCATTACCTTGCGAACGTCACGATGATTGATGAAAAACTGGGTGAATTGATGTCCTTGTTGGAGAAAAATGGCTACCTGGAGGACTCCATTGTTGTTTTCACAAGTGACCATGGAGATTGCTTAACTGATCATGGGCACAGTCAAAAATGGACTATGTACGATCAAGTGGTGCGAGTGCCCATGTTGGTGTGGTCGCCGACTCGTTTTAAGGGGGGGCATACAGTTAATGGACTGATACAAAGTATGGATGTTGGCGTGTCTTTATTGGAGTTTGCGGGGGCGAGTGTGCCAAACACTGTTGAGGCTATAAGTATTGCTCCGGCGTTGCATGGCAACGAATGGCAAGGGAGGGATTATGTCTACGCTGAGCAGATGACAGACGGGAATTACACTGAAGGTCCATTTATGACAATGGTTCGGGATCGCGACTGGAAGCTGGTACACTTTTTGGATGAGGAGTACGGCCAGTTGTTTGATTTACGTTCAGACCCTAACGAAGTAAATAATTTATGGGATGATCCCGCCGGAGCTGATTCCAAAGCCCGATTGTTGAGTGAATTGCGTGAGTGGCATATTCGCAGCCAAGTTCATACAGCAGGCTGGTCGGAGGATTGGCGTTGAATGAGGAGGTGAAACTCACCCAGGAGCCGCCTCTCCGATTGTCGGGCATTTTGAGGAAGCTTGGCCCTGGCCTGATTATGGCGGGGGGTATTGTGGGTTCAGGAGAGTTGATCGCTGCCACCAGAACCGGGGCTCAAGCCGGCTTTATTTTTCTGGGCTTGATTATTTTCGGTTGCGTAATCAAATGCTTTACACAGGTCGAAATGGCCCGACATGCAATAATCCAGGGTGAGACCACCCTGGGCTTGCTAAATCGTTTACCGGGGCCGCGTATTTGCAGGGGAAGCTTTTCAGGCAACTGGATTGTCCTTTTCTGGGCTTTCACCATGATCTTTGGGTTTGGGCAGTTGGGAGGCATTGTGGGTGGGGTGGGGCAGGCAATGGCAATTGCAATGCCTGTGACCTCAGAGGGCAGGGAATATAATTCGGCGGCGGAAACACGGGCAAAGATTCAGATTCTCGATCGTAGAATTAAACGAGACGTGAATACAGATGCCCTGAGAGTCAGGCGCGAAACCCTGGCTGCTACAATTATTGGCTTCGACTTCACAGCCAAGCCCAGGGATGATCGAGTGTGGGCTGTCATTCTTGCCCTTCTTACCGCGGTAATGTTGGTGCGAGGTAAGTTCGGGTTTATTGAGACTTTTGCGGCATTCCTTGTGGGGGCTTTCACACTGGTGACAATTGTTAATCTATTCGTTCTCCAGATGCAGCCCGAATGGGCCGTTCGGGCATCGGATATACGCGAAGGCTTGGGGTTGGGTTTTTTATCTTCAGGGCCTGAGAAAATCGGATTGGCCTTAGCCACCTTCGGGATTATTGGGGTAGGGGCATCAGAAATTGTAGCCTATCCATATTGGTGCCTGGAAAAGGGTTACGGTCGATGGATAGGAAAAAAGGAGGAAACGGAGGGGTGGTTGGCTCGGGCTCGCGGTTGGGTTCGTGTGATGCAGTGGGATGCCTGGTTGTCGATGTTGATTTATACTTTTTGCACGGTTGTTTTTTATCTTTTAGGTGCAGCGGTTCTGGGGCGTCTGGGGTTAATGCCGCAGAAGCAGGATCTCATCCAAACTCTTTCGGTCATGTACGCGCCTGTATTCGGGGGGTATGCGGTCTTCATCTTTCTTTTTGGTGCAGTGTCAGTTCTGTTTTCCACTTTCTTTATTTCAAATGCGACCAAGTGTCGTCTATACACAGATTTTGCCTGTGTATCGGGTTTAGTGAAACTGGATGAAGGGCAGCGAGAAAAGTGGGTGCGCTGGTTTGGAGCCATACTGCCAGTCATCTGTGTGTTGGTTTATGTGGTATGGCCAAACCCAGGCAAGCTCGTGATTATTTCGGGAGTATTCCAAAGTTTGTTATTGGTGCCATTGGGGTTTGCGGTGTTATGGATGCGTTATCGCGACGGAGATTCGCGACTCAACTCAGGCAAAGGGTGGGACGCGATGCTCTGGGTGTCTTTCGTGAGTTTTATCGGCATTGGTTTGTATTTGGCTATCACCAAGCTGGGGAAAGTTTTCGGTTGAGCTTGGAGAGCCTTCGGGTTGAATGGCCTGGTTATGCTGAATGAAGCAGTTGGATTTACAGGAGAGTCGGTGGAATCGGTTTCCTCGGCGATTAACCGCTATGGCCGGGAAGCGAAGATGGAACCTATTAGTGTTTCAGTTACCCAGGAAGGTAGCGGGGCGAGTTCATTTTTTCGCGGGATTGCCGTTTTCACTCCAGAGTATGATGAGCAAGCTGAGCAGGGATAAGGCCTATTGGGCTCTTGCCCTAAGATCCGCCTTGAGCTATTGCATTGTGCCTGAGGCGCGCCCGTAGCTCAGTTGGATAGAGCGCTAGTTTCCGGAACTAGATGTCGCAGGTTCGAATCCTGCCGGGCGTACCATTTTTGCAATATTGCGGCTGGGGTTAAATAGGCCAGAAAGCTTTTCAAACTCGATGTATAGCCTGCATTTGGGAAGTGCACGTTGCACAAGGGCGACCCCACGCTTTGTTACTTCAGTTATCCGCAGGTCAAGTTCAACAAGGTTTGGAAGCTTAAGTAATGACCTGATGCCCGCATCGGTTACCTTGGTGCGCTGAAGGGAAACAGATTTGAGTTGTTTGCATTTTGCTAATTCTTTGAGCCCTAAGTCTGTTATATTTGTGTTATTTAAATATATGTGAGTAAGGCCTTTTAGTTGGGCTAAATCCTTGAGGCCAGCATCGGTGATGGGGGTGTAGCTCAAAGTGAGTTCCACCACTGTTCTCAGGTCAGCTTCAGTCAGTTCGCTTGGGGTCTTGGTGAGGTGTTGGCAGATCGCCTTTTCGATTGTTTCATCATCGATAAGTCCGCTGCGGACGATCTTGGGAGGGGCGGCTTCATTGGCTGCCTCCTTTTTTCCGCATCCTGCCAACACTGCTAAGGCTGATATCAGAAGGGTTTGCTTCATAAAAAAATTTTACACCTACCCTTTAGCTCGGGCAACTTCTGACTTCTGCGGACGATTAAAGTTCATCTTATCGATGTGGCTAGGCTACGGGGAAACGGTCCATTATGTCCTGTTCCATGCGCGCCAGTTTACGCGTTTCAAGGTTTACGTAGGCCCAGCTGGTTGAGGCATCCAGGATAGTTTTCCCATCAGTAGGGCGGTGGACCAGTGTGCGGCGAGTTGCCCTGATGCGGGAGTAATCCGAGATCCAGGTGGCGATAACGAGTTTATCGCCCTCAAAGGATTCTGCCCGGTAATCAATCTCATGGCGCGCCACAAACCACAT
>CAZHJW010000002.1:0-53943 GCA_964533265.1 uncultured Pedosphaera sp. | reverse complement strand
CTTTCGAGACTTTAGCGATTTCTCGCCGTTGCATCACGTACGCGCGTCGGCGTGGAGTGAAAAGTGGATTTTCGATGTCTTGCGGTGGCTGCAAGGCTTTACGACCATTGAGCAGGTACCACACATGTTCGGTCATCGCTATGGCAAAGCGCGGATCCTTTACGGTGCGTTCGCCAAGCCATTGCAATGAACGCCACTTCTCTTGGGTTGGAAGATTCTCACCTTCCAATCCAGGGGCGAACATGTCCTTGAACCATCCGTTTTTGCGGGGCCCATAGTGACCTTTGTCATTATAGAAATCTTGGAACAAGCCAGCGACGGGGTCGATAGTACGGTGACAAACGACACAATCAGCAGCCTCCATCCATGGTGTTTTGTATTTTGCATCGATGGCGGCTGCATCGGTGACCTGATCGGCCAGCTCCATGACGTCGATACCAAGGAAATGTTGGTAATACATGCGGGCTCGCAGTCGGTTGCGGTTGGTTTCGGTGGTGGGGTAGCGGCGTAGGTAGTGAAACATGCTGAGGAGTCCGGCATGCGGGTAGAATCCTGTCTTTGATTCTTGCACATTGCCGTTTCTCGCCTTTAGGGCAGGGAGTTTTGCAGGTATGTATTCGAAGGGGTTATTGGGATCCTTGAAGCGATTTTTCACCTGCTCGTAAATACCGTAACCCTTGGCCGAATATGGGGAAACCATGATGTAGTCGGCAGTCATGATTTCGGTAAACGGTCGATTATTCCGCACCACATGTGCGATCAACTCGAGCGGTTCGCCGCGGATTGCCTTGCGGTAGACCCGCGCCAGATTCCAAATCGCCTCTTGCCGTTCTCTCTTATTTTCAATGTGGCTGAGGTCGTGCTTTTGATACCAGTGACGTGTTTTGTTGAAATGATCATAGGATAGGATTAATTCTCCATTGCCATCGAAACCGTTGGTCAAAAAGATGTCATTGAAGCCTTCCTTGAGGCGTATATAAAAGGCGTCCTCAATCATTATCTGATCAAGGATTGCATCCAGTTCGGACAAACCTTTTGCTTCAATAGCCTTTTTCTCACTCTCGTTGGGAAGGCGACCTGCCAGTGAGAGAGTAAGGCGCCGCAATAAGCTGGCATCTTCAATCATCGTGACGCCTTCAAAGAATGGTAGTGGTTTGTATTTCGGAACGTTTGAGCCGAGATCAGTCTTGCCTTCTACTCTGGTAACGAACCCTTTCAGGATACGGTGGCCGGTTGAATTCAGCTTAAGCACCTGTTCTCCCTCGTGATCAAGTCCTCCGATTGGCTTCAAGAGCAACCTGGATTGCTGGTCCGATTTGCGTTTTCTGGCCATTTTTGCGAAGGCCTTAAAATTGGCCGCATGGCTAATTTGGAGTTTGGCGCCCTCCAACAGGATCGTTTCCTGTAGGATAAATCCGCTGTCTTTCGCTTCACCCGAGAAATTATGACATTTCAGGCAGGAGAGCTCACCTACCTTTCCCCACACTTCATCAATGAAGAAAGCGCTGAGCTCCAATGGCACTGGTTTGTCCCTGTCCGCCCCCATCAAAGGAAGCCACAGGCAGAATGTCAGGAGGACTAGGAACGTGCGCCTCATAGAATAACTCTACTCCCCATAGAGTCACCTCGCAAACCAGAAGTAGGGAAAGAATAAGTAATTTAAAAGACTTGAGTAAAAGGCATTGGCGGTGCCGAAAAGGAAGCCGATTTTAAATAAACAAGGATTAAAAACTGGCAAGGGATCAGTCTAAATCCGGCCGCCATAGATGGCGCTACTTCCCAGTTCCTGTTCAATCCGAAGCAGTTGATTGTACTTTGCCGTACGGTCGCTGCGACTTAAGGAACCGGTCTTGATTTGGCCGCAATTGGTGGCGACTGCTAAATCCGCAATTGTTGCGTCTTCAGTTTCACCACTGCGGTGACTTAGAACCGAGGTGTAGTTGTTGTTATGGGCCAGTTCAACTGCATCGAGAGTTTCAGTCAGTGAACCGATTTGGTTGACCTTAACCAGAATTGAGTTGGCGGTATTGGTATCAATACCTTTTTGAAGGAATTTGGTATTGGTCACAAAGAGGTCATCGCCTACCAGCTGAACGCGGTCACCAATCTTGTCAGTTAGCTTTTTCCATCCAGCCCAGTCATTTTCATCACAGCCGTCTTCAATACTAATAATGGGGTATTTCTTGGTCAGCTTGGCGTAGAAATCTACGATCTGGTCAGCAGTCATCTTGGTGCCATCGCTCTTCTTGAAGATGTAACGCTGTTTCTTGGAGTCATAGAATTCACTGCTCGCAACATCAAGGGCTAAGAAAATCTGTTTGCCTGCCTTGTAACCAGCGGACTTGATGGCAGCTAGAATACATTCAATGGCATCCTCAGTGCTTTCTAGCTGTGGGGCAAAACCACCCTCATCACCTACAGCTGTAGAAAGCCCGCGTTTTTTGAGGACTCCCTTGAGGGCATGGAAAATCTCAGTAATCGCTCGCAGACCTTCGCTGAAACTGGGTAGGCCTGTAGGCATGACCATGAATTCCTGAAAATCAATTGGAGCATCACTATGGGCTCCGCCATTGATGACGTTGGCCATGGGGACCGGCAGCACCTTGGCATTGGGTCCTCCGATATATTTGTATAGCGGTTGACCCAGTGCATTGGCTGAGGCCTTGGCGGTGGCAAGAGATACCGCCAGAATCGCGTTGGCACCCAGCTTACTTTTGGTTGCAGTGCCATCCAAGGCGATCATAGCCCCATCCACACCCACTTGATCGGTGGAGTCACGGCCCAGCAGTTCGGGTAAAATTTTAGCCTCGATATTTTTGACGGCTTTTTGAACGCCTTTACCAAGGTAACGTTTCTTGACCCCATCGCGAAGTTCGACTGCTTCATTGACGCCGGTACTGGCCCCGCTGGGAACCGCTGCACGACCCATGGCACCACTTTCGAGGATGACATCGGCTTCTACAGTGGGGTTGCCACGTGAGTCTAGGATTTCACGGGCTTGAATATCGATAATGGTCGTCATAATTGGGTAAAACGGGCCGCGATAATTAGGTGCAAAGGCACCGCAGTCAAGGCGCGAGGAACAAAGCGAGGGGTTAATAGCTTTAAATATAGACGTTTAGTCTTGCTTTGAAGGGGCCAAGCCCGGCGTTTACCTGTTGCTGTGCGTACACGAGGGCTGGGTTTCCTCGATCAATAAAGGGCCGCAGGCCTAATATTGCGTTGTTGGTAGAGTACTGCGGAATGGTCGCCGGTGATTGGGTATAGCCATAGCGTTGATCCATGGACGCAGGTAAAGCTGAAGCGCTTTCGCTGCCGGGAAAGCGCAAAGTTCTAAAAGGCATCATGCGGAAGCTGTAATAGCCACCGATTCCACCCGTTGCCGACTGCAGAGCGGGCATTTTCAGTTGGGGTTAGGATTCGTTGAATCCTAGGTTGTCGGAGCTGGAGGGGGATCCAGTTGATTCTCCGAACTGGCGATAATCGCGTTCACCGCCGAGTCTCCTGTAACGTTTACCACGGTGCGGCACATGTCAAGAATGCGGTCTACTCCCAGAATGAGGGCAATGCCTGCTCCGGGCACATTAATTGCCTCCAGAATAATGATTAACATCACTACTCCAGCACCGGGTACGGCTGCAGTACCCACCGAGGCTAGAACGGCTGTTAGCACAATTGTAATCTGTGCTCCCATGGTCAGATCAATTCCGCTGGCTTGGGCGATAAAGACTGCTGCTACAGCCTGATAGAGGGCCGTCCCATCCATATTAATGGTGGCTCCCAAGGGCAGGACAAAAGAGGAGACTTCCTTGGATGCCCCCAGTTTTTCCTCCGCACACTTCATGGTGATCGGCAGGGTGGCGCCGCTGCTGCTAGTGGAAAAGGCAAGCAGTTGTGCCTGACCAATGCTCTTCAAAAAATGTGTAACTGAAATTTTCGTGAATAGTTTCAATAAACCGATGTATACGACCACCGCGTGGATCAAGAGGCCAATGATGACAGCTGCGCAATACCATCCGAGGGATCCGAGCAAGGAGACGATTTGATGAGGGTCATCCTTGGCGAGTGTAGTGATGGTATTTGCGATTAATGCGAATACACCCACTGGAGCAATCAACATGATAATAAATACAATCTTGATGACTACCTCTTGCAGTCCGCTGATGACATTAAAGACCGGTTTGCGTTTGTCTTCCTGAATCTGGATTAGGGCAATCCCCATGAGTAGGCTAAAGAAAACAATCTGCAACATATTGCGGTTACTGCTGGCTGACCCGAAGAAGTTATCAGGCACCATATCCACTAACGGTTGTAGTGGTCCGCGCTCTTTTGCACTGTCCGCTATCTCGCTGCGTTTAGCTACATCAGCTTCGTATTGTGCTTTAAGATTGTTAATGGTTTCCTTGGGCAGCCTATCGCCAGGGTTGATGGTGTTGACTACGCATAGGCCAATCGTGACAGCGATAGCGGTGGTGGCAAGGTAGAGGCCGATGGTTTTACTTCCCATCCGCGAAAGCTTTTTAAAATCAGATAATGATGCGACCCCACAGATTAGCGAGGTAAGGACTAGCGGCATTGCAATAAGTTTCAGAAGGTTCAGAAAAATTTCACCGAAAGGACTAATCCAATTCTGAGTGAATTCACCCCAGCCCTGATTTGCTGCGAGCACTCCATAGAGGGCTCCCATTACCATGCCAAAAATGATCTGCCAGTGTAGCTGCTTGTACCAAGCCATAGGGCAGAGAGTATGAGGGGCATCCTGCCCGTAAAAAAGGGCAAAAATCTTGAGTAGTTGGGGTTTTATCGCCATAGTCCCGCCCCTTTTTATGACGCGAACAGTCAATATTGGCTTGGTTGGCGCCGGCACCGTAGGTGGTGGTGTTTTGCAGGCATTACGTCGGAATGGTGTCCTAATGGCATCACGTCTTGGGGCGCGTCTACGTGTGGGGCGGGTAGCTGTTCGAAGTCTGAAGAAAAAGCGCGATTTCAAGTTGGTCAAAGGGGTGTTGACTGCCGATTGGAAGAGTGTGGTGAATGATCCTAAGATCGATTTGGTGGTGGAGCTCATCGGGGGAACGACTACCGCCAAAGACGTCGTATTGGCCGCTCTGCGTGTGGGAAAACCCGTTGTAACGGCTAATAAGGCTCTTTTGGCTTTTCATGGAGAGAAGCTATTTGCGGCAGCGGAAAAATCCGGTGCCAACCTGTATTACGAGGCCAGTGTGGCGGGCGGAGTTCCAATCATTAAAGTTATCCGTGAAGCGTTGGTGGGAAACCGCGTTACCCATCTTTTTGGAATCCTCAATGGCACTTGTAATTTTATCCTAACCAAGATGAAGGAGGGGATGGATTTTGATATTGCGGTGAAACTTGCACAGCAACAGGGTTATGCTGAGGCTGATCCATGCCTTGATGTGGATGGCCATGATGCGGCACATAAAGTGGGCATATTAGCCTCTTTAGCTCATGGATTTTGGGTGAAACCCAAGGAGGTGTATACTGAAGGGATCACCGATATCACCCCATTGGATTTGGAGTTTGCCGGAACCTTGGGCTATGCGATCAAGCTCCTTGGAATAGTGAAAACCTCCAAGGCAGGTTCAGTTCAGGTAAGCATGTATCCAGCATTGGTACCCGATGACCACGTGCTCGCAAATGTAAGTGATGTTTATAATGGCATCCTTGTGCGCGGTGACGTGGTGGGTGACACATTGCATTATGGACAGGGAGCGGGCCCGGATGCTACGGCCAGTGCGGTGTTGAGTGATATCGGTGACGCAGTGCTGGATCTGAAACACGGCTCGACCGATCGCTTGAAGGCATTTATCCCGCATGAATCCAATGGAGCGGTGCGGCAGATTGGGGAAACGACGAGCTGCTATTATCTTCGGCTTTCAGTACTCGACCGACCAGGTGTTCTTGCGAAGGTCTCGGCTATTTTAGCCAAGAATAAGATTGGTATTTCCTCTGTTACCCAGCCTGAAGGTCATGAGGGAGGGAGTGTGCCGCTAATTCTCATGCTCCATTACGCGAAAAATGCAGCCATGACTAAGGCGTTGAAAGCGATCCAAAAATTGTCTTCTGTGAAGACCGAGCCGGTGATGATACGAGTGGAGAGTTTAGAATGAGTCAAGGCGTACAAAACACAGCAGGATGGCGCGGAGTGATTGACCGGTATCGCGAGCATCTACCCTTGAGTGATGACACCCCGGTAGTGACCCTGTTGGAGGGTAATACGCCATTGGTGAGGGTGCCTAATTTTGTGAAGGCCGTTGGTGGTGAGTATGATCTTTACCTGAAATACGAAGGGGTTAATCCGACTTGTTCCTTCAAGGATCGGGGGATGACACTAGCGGTCTCCAAGGCCAAGGAACGCGGAGCTCAAATAGTGGTTTGTGCAAGCACCGGCAATACCTCAGCTGCGGCTGCAGCATATGCTGCGCGTGCAGGTATGCAGTGTGTGGTATTAATCCCAGAAGGGAATATTGCTCTAGGCAAATTGGCTCAATCCATGATGTACGGTGCTCAAACCCTTCAGGTTCAGGGTAATTTTGATCAGGCTTTGGATATTGTGCGTGGATTGGGTGAAATCAAGGGAGTAGAAGTGGTGAACAGCATTAACCCCGTCCGGATTGAGGGACAAAAAACGGCTGCCTTTGAGGTTTGTGACGCCTTGGGCGACGCGCCTGATTTCCATTTTTTGCCCGTTGGAAACGCAGGCAATATTACCGCGTACTGGAAAGGTTACCAGCAATACGAAGAGGCGGCCAAGAGCGATACATTGCCACGCCTGATGGGTTTTCAGGCAGCTGGATCTGCTCCCATTGTGGATGGTGACTCGGTTGCCAATCCGCAGACTGTTGCGAGTGCTATTCGTATCGGAAACCCCGCCAGTTGGCAGGGGGCCAAAGCGGCAGCACAATTCTCAGGTGGTAAAATCGATAAGGTTACTGATGAGCAAATCATTTCTGCTTACAAACAACTCGCCTCCACTGAGGGAATTTTTGTGGAGCTGGCTAGTGCCGCTGCGCTTGCAGGAATAATCAAGGTGACTGGAGCGGACGGAATTGATGAAGGGAGCATCGTCGTAGCTACGATGACAGGCCACGGATTGAAGGATCCTGATAGTGCTTTGACCTACGCGAACTCCGAAGCGAAGGTGATAGAGGCTGATTTGGAGGCTGTTAAGGGGGCAATGGGATTGTGATATGGCGCTGATTGTCCAAAAATATGGCGGGTCATCCGTCAAGGATACTGATCGTATCAAAAATGTGGCGAAACGAGTGGCTGAATACCGTCAAAAAGGGGATCAGATTGTGGTTGTGGTTTCTGCCATGGGAGGAGGGACTGATAATTTGATCCGGCTCGCCAGTGAGATTAATCAACTGCCCAGTGAGCGTGAAATGGACATGTTGTTGGCCACAGGCGAGCAAACAACCATTGCTCTTTTGGCAATGGCCCTGCATTCGCTCGACCTGGAAGCGGTATCCCTAACCGGGGCACAGGCGGGAATTATGACTGATGGGGAGCACACCAAGGCAAAGATCAAAAATATTTCTCCGAAGCAGGTGCACACCATGCTTGATGAAGGCAATGTAGTCATCGTGGCAGGTTTTCAAGGCATGACGCCTGATGGACGGATCACTACATTAGGGCGTGGAGGGTCAGATCTGACTGCGATCGCGCTGGCTTCGTCTTTAGAGGCGGATTTGTGTCAGATTTACACGGATGTGGATGGAGTTTATACCACCGATCCACGTTTGGTGTCAGACGCGCAGAAGATAGATGAAATCTCCTATGATGAGATGTTGGAATTGTCGAGTCTTGGAGCCCGAGTTTTGCAAAGCCGTTCGGTGGAGTTTGCAAAAAAATTTAATGTGAAGTTTGAGGTGCGCTCGAGCCTAAACAATAACCCCGGAACAATCGTGAAAGAAGAAACTGACAGTATGGAGGACGTCGTTGTACGCGGCGTATCGTTGGACGAGAATCAAGCTAAGGTTACTTTGGTGAGAGTGCCCGACACGCCGGGTATGGCCGCACGAATCTTTAGTGCGCTGGCGGCTGGTGCGATTAATGTGGACATGATTGTACAGAATATCAGCCATGGTTCGGCCACGCCGGCGACCGATATGTCCTTTACGACAGACAAGCCAGATCTAGCCAAGGCACTGAAGGTGATTGAGGGGTTAAGGGAGGAGATTGAGTTTGCGGAAGTAATTTCTGATGAGGATATCGCGAAAGTGTCCGTGGTTGGGGTGGGAATGCGCACCCATTCAGGTATTGCTGCGAAAGTATTCGAGACATTGGCCTCAGGTGGTATTAATATTGAGATGATTTCCACCAGTGAAATCAAGATTTCAGTGGTTGTGGAATCAGAGAAGGGTGAGGTGGCTACGCGGCAATTGCATGATGCTTTTTTCCTCAACGAAAACTAAATCCGCACCATGAGCGGTCCAATCAGTCAGTTTATTGGTCATCACTATCGCCACTTCAACGCGGCGACACTAGTGGATGCGGCAAAGTCGTATCAGGCACACCTTGAAGGTGACGGCAAAATGTTGGTGACGCTGGCCGGAGCCATGAGTACGGCTGAACTGGGGCTTTCACTGGCTGAGATGATTCGGCAGGACAAAGTACACGCCATTACCTGTACTGGTGCAAATCTCGAGGAGGATATATTCAATTTGGTTGCCCACGATCAGTATGAACGGGTTCCGCATTATCGCGATCTGACACCCGCTGATGAACAGGCACTACTTGATCGGCACATGAACCGCGTGACCGACACCTGTATCCCTGAAGAGGAAGCCATGCGCCGGATTGAACGTGTCGTGTTGACTTTGTGGGATGACGCACATCGTAAGAGCGAAAGCTATTTTCCCCACGAGTATCTTTACCGGCTTATACGTGAGGATCGAGTAAAGGAGCATTATCAAATCGATCCGAAAAACTCTTGGCTTGTTGCGGCTGCAGAAAGAGATCTCCCGATTTTTGTTCCCGGTTGGGAGGATTCCACGCTGGGTAATATTTTTGTTGCTCATTGTCTGGCGGGTAATTTGGATTATGGGTGTGTGCGTTCGGGTACCGAATACATGGGAGCCCTCACCGATTGGTATCTCCAAACCACCATGATTCAAAACGTGTGTGAGCAGTCCTCCTCTTTGGCAGAGACGGCTAATCTTCCTAAGAATGCAGGTCCATGTGCCCCCAACGGTACTGCGATCGGCTTCTTCCAGATCGGCGGAGGTATTGCCGGTGATTTTCCGATCTGCGTGGTGCCAATGATTCATCAAGATCTTAGGCTTGAGTGTCCTTGTTGGGCGTACTTCTGCCAGATTAGTGATTCCACTACCAGCTACGGGAGCTACTCCGGCGCGGTGCCCAACGAAAAGATTACCTGGGGCAAGCTCGAGGAAGATACACCCAAGTTTATCATCGAAAGTGACGCCACCATCGTTGCGCCTTTGATTTTTGCCCACGTATTGGGTTGGTGAATTTTTAAATTCAAAGCTCTGAGGAGGAATCGGCTCCTACATCACCTCGTCGTTCAAGTTTGATCACGCGTTTCTTGATGATTTCTAGTTGTTTGGTTAATTCGTAGCTGGCTTCAAAAAGTGCTTCCTGAGTTTCCTCATCGTCAAGGTTGGTAATGGTTGGGTTTAGATCCATCATCTCCAAGGCAATCGTTTTACAGTGACCCTTGATCTTCTCACTAGCTTCGGCGCGATCCATGAATGCAGTCTAGTATGTGGCGCGTCCACCGGAAAGATCGAACACACCGCCGGTGGTAAAAGAGCAATCCTCACTGGCTAGCCAGGCAACCAGAGCACCTGCCTCTTCCACTTCACCAAATCGCCCCATCGGGATTTTACTGAGCATGTAGTCGATGTGCTGTTGGGTGACTTGTTTGAGGATATCAGTATTGATTACTGCGGGAGTAAAGCAATTTACACATATGCCGTCCTGTGCGAGTTCCTTGCCGAGGCTTTTGGTGAGACCAATAACGCCGGCTTTGGCTGCGCTGTAGGCACTGGCCCCGGGGTTGCCTTCCTTTCCGGCGATTGAGGCGGTATTGATGATGCGTCCGTACCGGCGTTCGCGCATGTGTGGCACCACGGCACGGCAACAGATGAATACTCCGTTAAGGTCCACATCGATTACCCGGCGGAATTCCTCCACCGGATATTCCCACGTTTTGTAGATGCCTCCGGCTATGCCTGCATTGTTGCAGAGAATATCAATGTGTCCCAGTGCGTTGATGGTAGCTTTGGTGGCGGAAGTCACGGCGTCTGCATCGGTAAGTTCTACGTTTTGGGTTTCTACTGTACCGTATTCATTAAGGTCTACTTTTGCCTTAGCGGCAGCCTCAGGATCCACATCCCACAAGCTTACATTAGCACCCGATTGCAGCAGGCGCTTGGCAATAGCGAGGCCAATACCGCGTGCGCCGCCGGTGATGACTGCGTTTCGGCCTGAAAGATTGATTTGATTCATGGGCTGGAGAGTAAGGATGGGAGTTGATTTTTCAACTGCCAAAATAGACAGTTAGTTCATGCACTATATTGTTTTTGTCACTACACCAAGCTTGGAAGTCGCCCGCATGCTGACTAAGGGTATTCTTTCAGAACGCTTGGCTGCTTGTGCTAATGTAGTGTCCGGTATCGAATCCCATTACTGGTGGGAAGGTGAAATTTGTCAGGAAAACGAGGTCCTACTCATACTGAAAACCACCGCTAGGAGTTTGCCGGAATTGGAATTTTTTGTGGTTGAGCATCATCCCTATGACAGGCCCGAGTTTGTGGCTTGGCCAATTGATAAAGGTAACCAAAAATACTTGCAATGGATTGAAGTGAATACAGTCAGAAGTGAATGAGCCGCTCTTGACATCGGTCTCACCCCAACTAAATTTGCCGCCCATGAGAGGGGTTGTTTTTATTTTTGCAGGAGTGCTTTTTTCACAATCTGCCTGGTCCCAGCCACAGGTAGCTAACTCAATCAAAGCGGTTGTGGGCGGGCAAAAAATTATTACCCAGTGGGATGTTGAGCGTGAGGCACGCCGGTCGCGGATGAATCCGGCTTTAGCCCAGAAAAAACTGGAGCAGGATGCCCTGCTGATAATGAATATCAGAGGGCAGAAAGGTTATGTGGAGCCCGCAGGATTGGCAGAGTTGCTTCTCAAAGGAGAAATTAAAAATCGATATGGTAAGGATCGAAATAAGATGATCGCTGCATTGCGCATTCAAGGTAAGACGGTGCAGCAGCGTGAAACAGAATTGGTGGACAACTGGTTGCTGAGGCGCGCAGAGCGTACCGTGCGTCAAGCTGTTCAGGTTTCGCCAGCCGCCATTAAAAAGTACTATCGTGAAAATCCCGATCTCAACAACAAGGGGGTGACAGCTGATTTATACGCAATCCGTATTCCTCGCGACGAAGAGGGGATGAGTTTGATTAAGGCTCAGCAGCTGAAAAATGGAATTAAGTCACTGGCGGATTTCAAGAAATTGGCCGTAAGCCGTAAGGTGCCTCTTGGCGGACACAAGGGTAAAGTTCATAAGGATGAACAGAATGAATTCAATGATGAGGTTGCTGCGGGAGTTTTTATTTTGGAGGACAAAGAGGTGGGTTTGGAAATTGATGAGCAGGCCTACCATCTACTCTATGTTGAAAAACGCTGGGAGAAATATGAAATACCAATTGCCCAAGTACATAAGTTGATTGAAGCGCGTTTGTCTCAGGAAATATTTGAACAGCAAATGAGCAGGAAACTTGATCGATTCCGCCGAGAAATTCACGTCTATTATCCGGCTAATTCGTTATTGATGCAGAACAGATAAAGAGGCTTCGATTGATGGATGCACTACGACTACTGGTCTTCTCTTTTTTGCTAACCTTTGGACTGTTTGCTGAAGACAGACTTCAAGTTTTACAGGAAAAGGCCGAAAGCGGAAATGCACAGGCAGCATATGAGCTGGCTGAAGCTCTGTATTGGGCTGACGGTGTGGAGCGTGATTTGGAGCAATCGGCCAGTTATGCGCTGGTAGGTTCATTAAAGAATAATCCTTTGGCTCAATACCGGCATGCGGTTCATTTGCTCCTAGGTCAAGGGATGGAACAGGATGTTAAAAAGGGATTTGAACTCTTGACCAAAGCTATCCCGGGATTGCAGAAATTGGCGGAGAAAAAGAACCCCGACGCGCTTTACAAAACGGGCAAGCTGTATCAGTTGGGTTTAATTAATTCCAATCACTTTAATCCAGATGATAAAAGGGCACTGGCAAATTTCCGCGCAGCGGCGGCCTTGGGTCATGCCCGGGCGGCATATTTAGCTGGATATATGGTTCGGCTTGGTTTGGGGACTTCACAGAATAACACCAAAGCTCTGCAGTTATTCAAAGAGTCGGCTGATGCCGGTTTTGCTGACGCGGCTTTTCACGTATGGATAATGCATAATGTTTCTGGAAAAGAGATTGTTTCAGAAAAGGACGCTGTTAGATATTTAAAGCAGGCTGCGGGGTCTGGTTTGATGCTGGCGGAGTGGAAGTATGGCATGGTTCTGGCTGAGGGAAAGTTGGGCTTAAAGTTAGACAAGAAAACGGCGGTGCCTTGGATTCGGAAGGCAGCAAATCAAGGGAATGCAGAATGCCAGTTTTTGTTGGGACTCTTGTACGCTACCGGCTCGAAAGAATCGGGGCAAAAGGAAGATGCTAAGGAAGCGTTCTTTTGGCTCACACTTGCAACGCGTGCTGCGGAAAATCAGACGCGGGTTAAAGCTCAAAATCACCTCAAAAAAGTGCGTTCTAAAATTGATCCCTTGGTTCAGCTAGATCTTCTGAAGCGTGCCAACGAATTTAAAGCAGAAGAAACGGCCGTTACGACTAATTCTTCTTTGGGGCTAGAGGGGGCCGATAACAGTATCCAAGAGTCATTAAGGTTGGACAACCTGACGCGGGTTGCAGGTTTTGGAGATGCCGAAGCAATGTTTAGTTTGGGAATGTTTTACTCCGATAAAAGGGAACACAAAAAATCCGAATACTGGCTTGAGAAAGCTGCCAATAAGGGGTTTGTTGATGCCATGGAAGCTTTAGGCCAAAAGTACGTTTTGGGTGATTTCGGTGGGGAGCCGATTTATCAAAAAGGTAGTCATTGGCTCAAGAAAGCTGCAGAGAACAATAGCCTTGAGGCCATGACGTCGCTGGGAGGAATGGCTTTGAGAGGTAATCTGCCGGGAAGCAAACCTAGTCAAGCGATTGAATGGTTCAGGAAGGCAGCCGAAAAGGGGAATGCTGAAGCACAAACGCGGCTGGGAGGATTGCTTTACGAAGGTGACGTGGTCAAACAGGATATCAAAGGAGCGATGGAATGGATGCACAAGGCTGCGGCTCAACATTATTCGAGTGCAGAAGGTTCTTTGGCGGTCATGTTCGCCCAAGGCTTGGTGGATGGTCCTGATCATTCCAAGGCTGCTAAATGGGCTCGCCGCGGGGCTATGCAGGGTGATGGGTTGGCTCAACGAACCTTGGGGTTGTTGTATCTTGAGGGGAAGGGTGTATTGCCATCCAAACTACCCAAACGCGGGGATCACAAACGACACGCTTTTAAATGGTTAACACTGGCTAAGAGGGGTGGGGTTTCGGATATGGATCGGGCACTAGATTACTTGCAAAAGGAAATGGAGCCGAGGGATATTAAACGCGCGCTAAATGAGGCGAGTCAGTTTGTAGCACAGAATCAGTATTTTCCGGAGAAAGAGATTGTAATTGCCCAAGCTGGTGACTTGGACATGTTGATTGAAGAGGCCAATCAAGGGAAAGCTCAGTCACAAGTAGAGTTGGCTCGTCGTTTTGCTGAAGGAGATGGAATGAAGCCGGATCCGATTGAATCATACATGTGGTATACGCTGGCCTTCAATCAAGGATTGGAGGAGGCACTATTGGATCGTTCTAAAATGACAAAGGCTCATGGCCTAGAGTTGGACGATATTATAGCAGCGAAGAAAAAGGTACGTAATTTTAAGCCAATGCCATGAGTCGGTTTGCACTCAATTTCATCGGTTTCCTTTTGTTGACCGGGAACTTATCAGGAATTGATTTCAAGGCTCTTCTTCAAAGGGCAGAAAGAGGTGATGTCGAGGCTCAATATCGTTTGGCTGAAATGTATGCGGAAGCTCAAGGAGTGGATCAGGATTATGCCAAGGCAACCCAATGGGCGCGTAAGGCGGCGGATCAGGGATATGCCAAAGCCCAGTATCGGTTGGCTTCCATTATCTATACGGGTGAAAATGGTAAAAAACGTCAACCTGAAGCGTTGCAGCTTTTTTTGAAATCAGCGGTTGGCTTGAAGGTTTTGGCAAATGAGGGTGATGCAGATGCTCAAAGCAAACTCGGGATTCTTTATGCACGGGGAGTCGGAGTGAAAAAGGACTTAGAAGTGGCGGCCAAACTATTTAAACAAGCCGCTAAGGCGGATTTTCTCAAGGCGCAGGTGGATTTGGGAGGGGCCTATCTTCTTGGCAATGGCGTGGCGCGTAACCCGACCACGGCTGGGTACTGGTTTGAGAAAGCTGCAAAAGCCGGATATGGGTCGGCACAAATTCAGTTCGGACTACTGAATATTCAAGGAACTGGGTGTCGGCAAGATGTTAAATCTGGACTGGATTGGCTGAAGAAGGCGTCGACTCAACGTCACCCTAGCTATGCCAAACAAGCCCGGGATCTGTTAAGTCGTTTACAGGCAAATCCACCCAAGGAAGGGCCGCAAATTGATGTTTTGGAAAAACAGGCCAAAGAAGGCCAATTAAACGCCCAGTTGGAACTGGCTCAGCGCTATGAAATTGGAGCGGGTGTGAAGGTGGACTTTTCAGCCGTGGTAAAATGGTTGAATATGGCTACTCGTCAGGGTTCGGCTAATGCGTGTCATCACTTGGGTGGACTGTTGATGATGGGTAGAGGAATAGAAAAGAATGCTAAACATGCCGCCCGATACTGGAACTTGGCGGCCCGATTGGGCCATGGTGGTGCTCAAGTGGATTATGCCGTGGCCAGTGCGAAAGGTGATGGAGTAGAAAAAAACTTGCCTGAGGCCTACTACTGGATGCTGATCGCTCGCCGAGGGGCTGCGTCAGAGGAACAACAGAAGAGTTTAAAAGCGTTGCAGGGTATTATTACCAGCGACCTGAAACCCGACCAAATTTTGGATGGGCTAAAACGATCAAGGAGTTGGAAACGGCCGGAAGGGCAAGAGGTTCGTGTTCAAATTGCGGGTGCCGAATATGGCGATCCTGAAGCGCAGTTTGCACGCGGTTTGGCCATCAAAGAAAGTCGACCGATTGAAGCGTTAAAATGGTTGCGCTTAGCTTTGGCCGGCAAGGTAAAAGGTGCTTCCAAATCGGTTGATGAATTGACTGAAAAACTGAATGAATCCCAGTTGGAACAAGCCAAAAGGATGGCTGGTGAATTCAAGCCATTAGTTCCTTAACGCTTGGATGCGATGTTTCTTGTCTGCCAGAATTGCGAGGCAGACTCCAGTTTTGCCGGATCGTTTTCAAAACGGTAGGATAACTTTTTCAGTTTCGGAAGGTTTCGTAAAAAATCGATATTCCCATGATTGCGTGGCAGGATGAGCACCTCTAGTTCAGTACACTGTGCCAGAGGTGTTAGATCTTGTAATTTCTCGCAACCGTCCAGACGCAACTCATGAATTGGCAATCCGGCTAAGGGTTTGAGGTTTGTAATCAGTGTTCGGTCAAGATGCAGTGTTTTCAAAGGCATATTTTTTAGTGGCGAAAGATTGTCAATCTTTGTGCTGCTCAGGTGCAGATGTATGAGTGGGGCTCCCTTTAATGGAGTGAGATCTTCGATAGGAGAGTAGGCAATGGTCAATGATTGCAGAGGCCTTCCTTTTAAGGGAGTGAGGTCGGATACAGATGTATACGCAAGCGAAAGCTGACGTAGCGGCATTTGTTTCAAGGCTTCAAGGTTTCTGACTTGTGTCTGCCAGAGGTTTAACGAGTAGATTGGCATACGGGAAAAAAGTGAAAGATCGCGTGTTTTTGTGCTGGCCAGATTAATCTTTAAATATCCGTGTTGATTTCGTTGTACACGGCCGGAGAGCCCGATTTTTTTTATGGCAGTTTGAGCAGATCTCCAAGTATTGGTTTTCTCTATTTCAATTCGTGCCAGAGTGTAGCGTGCGTCCATCGACATCCCTCGTCGGTTCTGCCAGTGAAATATGGCTCCTAATGCGTGAAGTGGCAGTGTATTTGATCCGTACGCATCAGAAAGCTGTTGGCATATTTTCTTGGCTTGTAAGGTGAATTTATCAGAGCCGCCAAGCTTCTCTGCCCACCGAATAGAGCGGTGAGCTAGGGTAGGTTGATGAAGAGCCAGTTGTACTCGGGCCAAACGCCGCCAGTATTTTGCCTTGTCCGGAACGAGTTGAGTGGATAATTCTGCCGGGGAAAGAGCTTCCTGGAAAAGCCCTCGGTTCATCAGTTGGCCTGCCAGTTCGTGGCATTTTGGCGCTGTTGCGGCATATTGGGCAATTACTTTACTCTGCTGGCGTTCGCTCCAGTATGCGTGAGAGGCAAAAATGAGGGTCAGAAGGATTATGACACTAGAGGCTGCGGCTAGAACGGCATGACGGCGAACTGTTAAGCGCATTAGGCGAAATAAACCGGCTTTTTCAGCCTTTGGAGCGTAGCCAGCAGTGAAAGCAGCTACATCACGCTGAAGTGAATGAATATCGGGATAGCGCTCAGATTGGTCTTTCGATAGAGCCTGCATTGCTACAGCCGAAAGTGCCTCGGGTATCTGATGGTCTGGACAGTGGAGAAGCACGGTTGCATCACTCGAATCATTGGTGAAGGCGATAGGAGTACTGATTTGACCAGACTTAATTCGTTCCATTACTTTCGCATTCGTGCTGCTACCAGTAATGGGCGGTCGTAGTGTAAGGATGTTATATAAAATCGCACCCAATGAGTAAATATCGGTCCGTTCGTTTATGATTTCTAGTTGACCCGCAGCTTGTTCGGGGGCCATGAAACTGGGGGTTCCCATGATTGTGCCATATTGGGTGCCTTCTTTAGGGGTGAAGGGTTCCACCGGAAGTATTCCACTTTCAGGTTGGTTTAGAATCTTAGATATGCCCCAATCCATCACCATAACTTCACCGAATTCACCAATCATAATGTTGGCGGGTTTCAAATCGCGGTGAATAATTCCCTTGGAGTGGGCGTAGGCAACCGCATCGCAAACTTTACTATACACATCTAGTAATCGGGAAAGCGGATAGCACTCTACGACCGATGTTTGTCCTTGCCGAAGGGCGTGAAGCACATCTTTGAGGGTAGTGCCTCGCACAAATTTCATGGCATAGTAGTTTCGTCCTTTAGTATCGTTGCCCAAGTCGTGGATGGGAACAATGTGAGGGTGATCTAACTTTCCCAAGACCAGAGCCTCCTGAGTAAATCGATTGGCAAGGTCTTTATTTGCAGCGACTTCCGGGGTCATTACTTTGAGAGCGACATGCCTTTGAAGTTGGTGGTCAAGAGCGAGGTAAACTTCTCCCATGCCGCCTTTGGCTAGTTTTCGGGAAATCTCATAGCGCTCCGAATGACTTGATTGTGTGGTTGCGGCACCTTCTGATTTGGGCTCAACTGAGGTCAGTTCAACGGTCGTTCGTCCGAGTGTAAATGTCTGGCCAAGTTGAAGGCGAACTTTGCCAACAATTTGCCGATCGGCAATTAAGGTACCGAAACGGCCACCAATATCCTCAAGAGTGCAGCTTTCTTCAGTGACGGTAAGTAGGGCGTGTTTACGTGATACATCAGGGCTATCCAGTGTAATGGAGCAGGAAGGGTCACGGCCGATTGAATAATCGCCCGGAACCAAATCAAAACACGCCAATACCCGACTGTTGTTTCGGGTGATCAGTTTCACCACTGGTGTCGCCATGGGAATTCCTCCTAGCCGCGTAATGCCCACCACGCGTGTAAAAAACCTAAGGGAATAACGCGGAATTGTCGAGATTCAACGTGCAATAAAGGCCGTAGGTTTCGCATTGCCATAAAGTTAAATTTGCGTATGATGCGCGCCCCCCTGTTAGCAAGAAACGAATGCGGCAGATTCCAACCATCGCCCTCAACGCGTTCATGGAACTGGTTCGACAACCGGTTTTCCTGTTGCTTTTTACGTTATCACCCTTGGTTATGCTGATGTTGGCGGCAGTGCCATATTTTGGTTTTGGCGGGACCGATAACGCTCCAGTTAATTTTGATATTAAGATGGTCAAAGATGGAACCTTGTCCGTCATGTTTTTCTCAGGACTTGTTGCGGCGGTTATCTGTGCTTCCTCATCCCTCTCTCGAGAAATTTCGACCGGTACTGCTCTAGCCGTGCTTTCTAAGCCTGTGGGCCGGATGCATTTTATTATCGGTAAATATTTGGGTATTGTGGCGGGCTTAACAGCGGGAACTTACCTAAATTTAATCGTGCTGCTTTTAGCTGGTCGGCAGGCTTATGATGCTTATGGTAATCCTGACATTGTAGGAGTCGTGACCTTTGGTGTTTTTGTGGGCTTGGCGTTTCTAATAGCAGGGTTAGCCAATTACTTACTCCAAAAACCGTTTGTGCCGTGGGCCATGGGACTGCTGGCAGTGGCTATGACTTTGGGTTTTCTCACCGTATGCTCACAGGACAAAGTTCGTGCATGGTACTTGGTCGATTCAGGGGCAGGGATTACTGTTGAGTTTTCCGACATCTGGATTTTCACTGATGGAGCAGGGATAGACCCAGATGGAAAGCCTCTGCCCACTGAAGAGAAGGCTCATTTTGCTGATGATGTGGACTGGTCGTTGATTCGTTTGGCCTTGTTGATTTTATTTGCCCTATGGGTATTGGCCGCAATCGCATTGATGTGCTCCACCAGGTTCGGCTGGATGCCAACGATGTTGATTTGTTCGGGCCTATTTATATTGGGTTTGATGTCCGATTACCTTTTAGGGGCAGCTGCTCAAGGAGGTGGGCTTCTTCGAGCGGGTGAATATATGACCTGGAATCCGCCTGGGAATAAGGCAGGCAACTACTCCGCCTTCCGGATGCAGCTGCGAGGGGTTCCACGCTTGGCAAATATGGAGTACAAGGTTGAAGTAGATGTGACCGGCTCCAAACCCGACCTCAAAGAGTTCAACGCCAAAGAAGGTCTAATTTCACTGGGGAATGTTCAGACGAATGTAGTAAAGATTGATTATGATGGCTTGAAAAAACTTTTGGATTACGACATGAAAGAGCGTTGGAATGTTCCGGTGGAGCGAGAAATGATTCGCTTGGGGCGCCAATTGATGCCTGAACAATTCCCCGGTGAGTCATTGGAGGTGACACTGTTACCCAAGATAATGGAGGAAATCGAAAACCGGGAGGCAGATTTGGAGCGGAACGATGATAAAAAAGAGGTTCTTATTGAATTCCGACGTTTGGAGGAACAGGTAAAGACTCCGGTGGTGCCTGGGCATCTGGCATTTTGGGTGGAACTTGAAAATGGCGGTTTAAATAAGTGGGATTCTTCCACCGAACGTGAGGTTAGCATTACAGCAGGCTCAGTATGGGCAAAATTTCTTTACGTTTTGGTCCCTAACTGGCAGCTTTTCTGGCTCTCCGATTCCATGAATCCGCAGACGGAGGAATTGGGTGAGACGCGTTTTAAGACTAAATATGATCAGGGCATTGTTCCGATGCGGTATTTGGGCACGGCCAGTATATATGTGTTACTTTACGTAACTTTGGCTTTATCGGCGGCAATATGGATGTTTGAAAACAGGGAATTAAGTGGCGATGGCAACGGATAAAATCGATAGACGTGGTGGTTTATGGAACCTGCTTATCACCTTGCTAGGTGTTGTGGGTTCGGTTCTTTTAGCATTGGGAACCAGTTCGGTGACTACCTATGCGATTGCCGCCTTTATGATTCTTGGTTTTGTGGTGGCGATGGTAAGCCTCCTCCACATGCAGTTGCGTGAGCGTGAGCAGATGGAGGCAAGAGAGCTTGAGGAGATTAAACAGGGGGCGACTGCCGAGGCACTCTTTGAAGAAGGCGAAGTACTTCCGGCTAAAAGGTCGCGTGAGCAATTTGAGAAATGGGGGATGCCTATGGTGACCACCATAATGCTCGGTCTTCAAATCTATGGGATTTATTTTATTTCCACCCAACGATTGTCTGCTGCATTTGAAACACTTGATAGTTGGGTGATTGTTGATCCCTACAAGGCGCTTTTCGGCGCGGCTTTGATGGGTTTGATTTTTTTCCTGCGTGGTCAGTTTGCCTCGAATCTGGCGCGGATTGAGAAGCAACGGTTTTTACAACCAGCTTCCGATTATATTCTTTTCGGCGCGTATCTGAATTTCATTTTGGCCGCGGTTGTGGCCGTTTCATTCAAGGATGCCCGGGCCGACGTGTATGTTGCCTCTGGTTTAACCATTTTACTTGGAGTGGCGGCGGTGGAGAACCTGCTAGGGATGATTTTTGAAATATATCGGCCGCGAGTTACGGGCCGCCAGTCTCGCCTGCTTTATCAGAGTCGTTTGATCGGGTTGGTTGCCAAGCCTGAGAACCTCTTCACTACGGCTGGGCAGATTTTGGACTACCAGTTTGGATTCAAGGTGTCTGAAACATGGGGATATCAGTTTTTACGCGAACGCTTGGGGGTTATTATTGGCCTGCAGATTATTATTCTTTGGCTCTCGACCACAATTGTTGTGATTGAGCCTTCAGTACGCGGTAGGTTGGTGGATGGAGCACGGCAGGGGCAACAATCGTCGTTGCTGGAGTCGGGAATTCACCTGAAATGGCCCTGGCCATTTGCTTCAATAGAGCGTTTCTACCCCGATCAGGTACACACTTTTTACGTGGGTTTGGAACCATTGCCTGAGGATGATATGCCACCTGAGTTTATCGATAGACCCGGCTTGTGGATGCAGCCGGATGGAAAGGATTATGAGTCGAAAAAGAAAACCGGGGAGCTCTTCTTTCTGGTTGGTAGCGGTGACGAAACGGTTGAGGCCAATCTTATGGTGGCCAGTGTGCCGGTTCTGTATCGTATTCGCAGCGTCGGTGACGGTAAAAAACTGAAGGGGTTGGAAGACGGTTGGCTTAGATACTCGAATCCTGAACAGTTACTTAGGAACATTGCGACTCGTGAAGTGGTCAACTATTTTTTAAATCATGATTTTGGAGAGTTGCTCATCAAAGGGCGTAAGAACGCTCAGGAGAGTCTAAAGAGTAATATTCAAGACAAGGTTAATGATCTGGGAGTAGAGGTGCTGTTTGTTGGGGTGGCCAACCTCCGTCCACCCGCTGAATCGCCCCAAAATGTCATAGAGAGGGGAGCTGATCCCGGAGATGAGAGGCCGGACTTATACGGCATGCCGGTGGCGGCGGCGTTCGAGGATCCAGTTACGGCTGGATTAATGAGTCAGCTGGATAAACTTGAGGCTGTTCACGAGAAAATGAGGCTCGATGCCGAGCGTACCAATGAGGTTGGGCTTATTGAATACAATGCAAAAGTGACGTCAGATTTGCTTAGGCTGGAGGCCCAAGTTCGTTTCCAGCGACAAAAGGGTTCTCAGGAACCGTTCAGGCAGGCGGCCAATGTATATCCCTTGTGGCTCTATCTCACTACTTTTGAGCGTGCGGTTGCAAATGGGCGTAAGTTTGTAGTGGCTGCGAGAAATCATGAAATAGAGGTGGATCTCGATTTGCATGAAGCCATTCGGCGAGGAATGACGGATATTAAGGTTCCTTCCACCAAGAAAAAATAACTCATTATGAAGAAAATCGTTAACATCGTAATCTTTGGTTTACTGTTGCTTATCTTTGGCTCTTATATGTTTACCTTTCAAGTGCGTCAGGACGAGATCGCTTTTGTGAACCGTCTCGGAAAGAACAGTGATCCTATTGTAGAACCAGGGCTCAGGCACAAGTGGCCGTGGCCAATTGAGCATGTCTATAAGTTTGATAGACGAATTCACGTAAAAACAACCCGTTATGATCAGGTAATGACTCAGAACGGCAAGAGCGTGATGATGCAGTTTTATTTTGGGTGGAAGATTTCTGACCCTGCACGTTTCATGGAGCGTACGAGTGGTTCTGATTCAGACGCGCGAATGAAGGATGCGGAGAAGCAGTTGCTCGTAATCGTGGATACCGAAAAGAACGCTCAGGTCAGTGCGGTAGCCACCAGTTTTGGTAGTTTTGTTCAGGAAGGTGAGGCCAAGAATAACCAGAAGGTAAAGTTTAGTGAGTTGGAGCAGAACATTCGGGATGCGGCCAAGGAAAAGGCAAAGAAGCTGGGAGTGGAAATACAATTTGTCGGAATTCGAAAAGTCGGTGTGCCCCAGAGTAATTTGGATGTTGTATTAAACGCTATGGTAACCCAGTGGACCAATAAGGCCGGGACTGCCGTGCATATTGCTCACCAAGAGGCGAATGTTCTTCGAGCAAAGGCACTAAACGATAAGGAAACAGCCCTTCAAAAATCGCATGCTGAAGCCAAGGCAACTTTGGCCAAAGCTCAAGGTGATGCCCTGCAGCAGTTTAAACTGATGGAGCAGGACCCCAAGTTGGCCACTTTCCTGATGCAGCTTGAGGCATTGGAGAACTCGGTCAAAAAGCAAACCACGCTGATCTTGGATGATACCATGGGGCCATTCGGCTTATTGAGAGGGCTGGATTCGCCCCTCAAAGAAGAGCAGCCAAAAGAGTAAATTTTTTGTCAGTAACTAGGCCACATGGTCATGAATAAAGATTCTACCAAATTGAAAGACGGTCCGGAAATGGACTTGGGAGACGAGGCCGGTTCGCGCGCCATGGAGCAGGCGTTACAGAGTAGTTTTACGATACTTAAACTCGTGATCGCGGTTCTGGTGGTGTACCTGATTTTTTCCAATACCTTTTCAGTGGATGAAGATAGTGAAGGGGCGATTTTGTTGCGTTTTGGTCAAGCTCGAACAACCAGTGCGGAGGATGTGTATAAGGCGGGCATTCGCTTTGCCTGGCCTTTTCCAATTGATGAAAAAGTAGAAATTGCGCGTGAGAGGCCCGTTAAGTCGGTTGCTGCGTGGCACGCGCCCATAGGTCGGATGGAAGTTGGTGACAATGTAAACCAACGTCCAGTAGATGCCATGTATGATGGATACGCCATCACGATGGATGATAAGATTATTCACGTTAAGGCTGAAATGACCTATCGGGTTTCTGAACCCAGCAGGTTTACTTTTGATTTTGCGGATGCCACGACAATTTTACAACTTGTTCTGGATAATGGGCTCACCTACTCGGCTGCTGAGGCTAATCTGTCGGCCATACTCGAAAACCCAACAGCGTTTACTGAAACAGTTAAGAGGCGAGTCGATAAGTTGGTGCGTAGCTATGACCTCGGAGTGGAGGTGCTTCGTGTAAATATTAGCGGTAAGGATGTGAAACTTCCATTCATGACGCAGGACGCCTACGATAGTTTCAACGGAATGGATGCGCAAGTTGCTGAGGCAATTAGCTCTGCAGAGAGCGGTGCCGATGCTATTCGCCGGGCAATTGTCTCCGATAGTGGAGAGGGAGGGTTAATTCGAAATCAGGCGGAAAATCAGGCGGAGGCATTACGGGCTTCAGTTGATTCTCTGGCCAATCGATTCAGGGACATCGTGCAAAAGTATCCTGATTCGGTCTCTAGAAGGCGTTATATGGAACAGTTGTACTTTGAAACAATGAAGAGTATTACTGAAAACAAAGATATAAAGATCATCCTGGTCTCCAAGACGGGAAAATTAAGTCCTACGAAGTTGCGACTATTGATTAACCAGCCGCCACCGGAGATGGAAAAAGAGGAGCAAAAGTAGCGAGGTATGGACAGCATGGTGAGCCAATCTGAATCTGCAAACGAGGACTCGTCGTCGGCTACAACCGTGAAATTTATATTTGCGGGTATTGTGTTCATCGTGAATGGCTTTTTTGCCGACTGGATTCTTGGAGAAGAATCTCGGGTTGGCGATTTCAGTGCAATGATAGGGGCAATTATTCTTGGCATTCGAATTTTCCGTACCACCGTTAAGGATCTGCAACAGGGTTTGCTTACCACGAATGAACTGGTGGCTATTGCGGTACTCGCCACCTTTGCTCACGGGGACTATCACGCTGCGGGCTTAGTAGCTTTCTTCATGCTGCTCGCAGAAATGATTGAATCCCGTACAGCTTCGGGGGCACAGGAGGCGATTCGCCGGTTATTGGAGCGTGCACCAACCAAGGCCAGTCGAATTACTGAGGAAGGTGTCGAAGAAGAGGTTTCAGCCAATGATTTGGCGGTTGGAAATCATATACGCGTGAGGCCGGGGGACAACGTGCCGGCTGATGGGGATATACTTACAGGTAGTGGATCTATCAATCAGGCGAATATTACTGGGGAATCATTGCCAGTGGACAAAAGTCCCGGCGATCCCGTGTTTCAAGGCACTATAAATATTGACGGTGTATTGGAAGTAAAAGTCACGAAGGTGGGCGTGGAAACTGAGTTTGGTCGGGTGCGCGAACTCATTCTACAGGCTTCCCAGTCCAAGACTCATTTTGAAAAGATCGTAGACCAGTACATGGGTTTTTACACACCACTTGTCCTCGTCATTGGAGCATTGGTCTGGGCATTTACCCAAGACCTGAACCGCGTCATTTCTGTTTTTATTGTTTCCAGTCCAGTTGCCTTTATTCTGGCAACGCCAACGGCCATGGTGGCGGCGGTGGCGACCGCTTCCCGTTTGGGAATTATGATCAAGCAGGTCAGTGACATCGAATTAGCTGCCCGAATTAATGCATTCATTTTTGATAAAACCGGAACAATTACAACGGGCACTCTCAAGGTTAGTCGTTTAGCTCCCGTGGAAGGAGTCAAGCCTGCTGAGCTTTTGTTGCTGACTGCTTCTGCAGAGCAATACAGTAATCACCCGACGGCCAAGGCGATTATGTCCTTGGCTACTGAGGCGGGAGTGGATTTGGTTGAACCCAAGGATTTTTCAGAAATAGCGGGGAAAGGGGTGAAGGCTCAAGTGAACGGTCAGTCGGTTCTGGTAGGTCGTCAGGTTTGGTTAGAGGAAAATGAAATAGAAGGGGACATTGCAGGTTCTGTAGATTTGGATGAAACGCAGGGATACAGCCTGATGCACGTAGCCCGGGATGGAAAATTTATTGGGTGGGTTGGGATGACCGATGAAATTCGTTCTGAAGCGAGTGAATCGCTGAGTGAATTGACCCTGGAGGGGGTAAGACGGCTCGCGATTGTGTCAGGAGACCGTGCTCCGGTGGCTGAGCGTGTGGCCGCGGAGGTGGGTTGTGACAATGTGCAGGCGGATTGTTTCCCAGCTGAGAAGGTTAAATATGTGGAGGACTTGCGCGCAAAAGGCTATAAGGTCGCATTTGTAGGGGACGGAGTAAATGATGCCCCAGCACTTAAGGCTGGAGACATCGGTATCGCTATGGGAGCGGCAGGAAGCGATGTTGCGATTCAAAGTGCTACAATCGCGTTGATGAATAACGACTTACGGCGGCTTCCTTTCCTGATGCATCTTTCTCGAATGACCCGGTCAGTTATCAATCAGAATTTTGTGTTTGGAGTATTATTCGTAATTGTTGGACTAGTGTTGGCGGCGTTGAACATTATTACCCCGGTTCTTGCGGCAATGTTGAATGTATTAGGGTCACTCTTTGTTGTCTTTAACAGCGCACGTTTGGTGCGCGAAGGCGAAGAATTTGAAGCCTTTGATACGCCCGAGGCTGATTCTTTCCAAAAGACTGGGGATTCGGTCGATAAATCTGACGAAATGGCAACTGCCGCCGCATAAGAAAAATCGATCCAATGGAAACACCTGTAGCAACCAAAGGGGTGACTAACAGCGATGATGTCGTTGTTGTTCGTTCATTGGAGAAAACGTTCTGTGATTTCTGGGGGCGGCCCAAGGCCAAGGCGATTGATGAAGTTAACTTTGAGGTTCGTAAGGGTGAGGTTTTTGGGTTGTTAGGCCCCAATGGGTCGGGTAAGTCTACAACCATCAAGGTATTGTTGGGGTTGTTAAATCCTACGCGCGGGGTGGTGCGGATTTTTGGTCGTTCGCCTCGCGACGTGAAAACCAAGGAGCGAATTGGATATCTGCCTGAGGAATCCTACTTATATAGGTACCTGAACTCGGAGGAGACGCTGGACTTTTTCGGGGGTTTGTTTGCGCTGGATTCAAGGGAAAAAAAGCGCCGGTCTGAGCAGCTATTGGAAATGGTTGGGCTAAAGGGCGTGCAGATGCGTACGGTAGGTGAATTCTCCAAGGGGATGCAGCGGCGCATCGGTCTTGCTCAAGCCCTCATTAATGACCCGGATTTGGTGATTTTGGATGAGCCGACTGCAGGAATGGACCCGGTAGGTTGCCGTGAAATCAAAGATCTCATCCTTAATTTGAAAGCCCGTGGTAAGACAGTGCTTCTTTCTAGTCATCTTTTGGCCGATGTAGAAGATGTATGCGATCGTGCTGTGATTTATTATGGGGGAAAAATTCAGCAGTACGGAACGCTTGATGAACTCTTGACTGAGCGTGATACCGTTCAGTTTACGATGCCTGCGTTAAGTGAAGTGGCTCAAAAGGAGGTTCTAGAAGTGATGCAGCGACACGCTGATAAGGAAAATATTCGAGTGGATAATCCCTCACAAAATCTTGAGAGCTTGTTCTTGAACGTCGTCGAAAAGGCGCGGGCTTCAGATGAGACCTCAGGGGCAACCTCAGGAAGTGAAGTTGCCGAATTTTTGCGGGCTGACCAGCCTGTGCCCACTCAGGCTGAAACGATGCTCAATCGTTTGGCTGACAAGGAAGCTGGCAAGCCCGAATCCACGCGGGATGTGGAAGCAGTGGGAATTCCGGAGCCAAAAGTGGACGAGGCGAAGCTGGACTCACTTTCCGAAACCAAACCGGAGCCCAAGTCACCAATAGAATCATCTATGGAAAAGAAGGTGGCAGAAAAGAAAAGCCTCGATGAGGTCGATGACAAGTTGTCCGGCCTTTTGGGTGGGGACTAACCATGTGGGTTAAACCGCTATTCGCTGTCGTCTTTTTGACTTGGAAGGCTTCGGTCCGTTATCGTTTCTTCTGGGTAATGCTGGTGCTTCTGACATTGGCTGTGGGGGTGCTGCCACTGATCGTAAAAGATGACGGATCTGCGGCTGGAATGACCCAGATTCTGATTACCTACACTCTCTCAATGATCACTGCGATCATGGGGGCGGCTACATTGTGGATTTCAGCGGGTTCACTGGCTAATGAAATTGAGAATCATCAATTACAGATGGTTGTGACCAAGCCCATCCCGCGTTGGCAAATTTGGTTGGGAAAGTGGATCGGGGTGATGAGCATGAATCTTGTTTTACTGATCTTCGCGGGGGGAACCGTGTATGGCATGGTGGAATACCGGGCAAACAAATTGACTTGGGATGAGTTGGAAAGAATGGAGAATCGACCGGACCTTGAAATTGTCATGGAAACCATCCGTTCCGGAAACCCGGTTTTTGTCCAAGATCCCGAGAACGATAGGCTTCCCTTGGGCACTTCTGAGCCGCAACCCTTACTCGATGATTTACGTGAGGCAATGAGAGGGGATCCTCAGGTAGTGGAGCAGATAAAAAATACGATCAATGAACTTAAGGGAAGAGAACCTTTATTACGACCGACGGACGAAATGAGGGAGGAACTGGCCGGGGTCGAGGAGAAGAAACTAAGGGAGGAACTATTGGTGGCGCGCGCGCGCATCCCGATGACAGCCACAATCGAACGAAGGGTTTTGTTTCAGGCGGCTACCAATGCGCCTTTGAGTTCGAGGGGTGGCCCTTTGGAAACATGGATTGGAGGAATGTTCGATCAGTATTGGCCAACGCGTGAAGCTCAATTATTACAGGTAAAAAATGAAATTGAAAGGAAAGGGGGTGTTAAGCCGAGTGAGCTTTCACAAGAGCTGGACAGTTTTGAGAGAATGGAAGCCACCAACGAGATCAGAGCAGAAATTAAAGGCTATTCGCAGGTTTTAAACGAAGGAGAAGGCCTGGCGCTCCAATTTAAAAAGCCGGCGCGATGGAATCCCGACGAACTGGATATGTTTACCATGCGTTTATATTTTGAGGATACTCAGGTAAGTTACAAGGCAGACCGATTGTATCCCCTTTTATTTCGTTTTGGACCGGGAAATCAACGTTTTCGGGGTGGCGATATTCAATTGGATGCTAGAAAAGTACATGAGGTGCCGATGCCTGTATCATTGCCCACAAATGAGAAGGGGAAGAGGGTGAATATCTTCGGTACAAATGACGTTATGTCGATTGCGATGTACAATGCAGGGCCGGCAAAGTTGAAGGTGCCTTATCTTGATTCGCGGGGGCGGATAGGGGGTGAAGGAATTGAGATGGTGTACCGGGAGACGGGGTTTGCGATAAACTATTTCCGTGCCTTGGGCATCGTTTTTGCGTGGTTGGGGGCTCTGGCGGCTTTGGGTTTATTTGCGGGGAGTTTCATGTCCTTCGCGATGTCCGCATTTGCCTGTTTGGGTATCCTGATCGGGGTTGCCGCCTTGGGTCTGGTGCAGGATGTGGTTGATAAGGGAACTATCATGCAGACCTATACTGACGGCCAGCGTGACAAGTCCTATGTCGATAACTTTGCCGTACCGGCCTTCAAAGTGATGGTTACTTTGATTAAGCCGATAAAAGATTATTCTCCGATTGAAAAACTGACAGAGGGGCGGAGTATCACCTGGATGGAATTATTGCGTGCATACGGGTATATTTGGGGTATTTCCGGTCTTACCTTGGGATTCTTGGGAAGTTATATTCTTTCCAGTCGGCAATTGGCGCTTACAAGTGAGTCCGGAGGAGGAGATTCCTTTATTGGCACCGAATTTCTCGTTATGCTGTTAGCCGTTTTTGTTGGAATGCTCCTTTGGGGTCTAACCGGGGCCTTCATAGTTGGGATTATAGGTGTCGCCTTAATCTTGCGTCACAGGCTTGCAGCAGGAGAGGGAGATCTTATCGATGCTGGAGGAGGTGAATGATGGATAGGGAAAACCGCAGTACCACGATGGATACGCCGCCCAAGATTGCGTTGATTGGCATGGTTATGGTTTCTTTGGCGGGACTGTTTCTGGTTCAGGATGGGCTTAATACTCAGCGTGGAGAACTCAGTCCAACTTATCTGGAGCCACTGCAGGATGCCCCGCCATTATTGGCGTTAACTACTCAGTCATTAGGAGGGTTCCGTGGCCTTATTTCTTCCTATCTCTGGCTGCGTGCCAATGAAATGCAGCTGCAGAAAAAATATCAGGAACAAATGCAGCTCTCAGAGTGGGTTGCGCAGCTTCAGCCGAAAGTCTCCATGGTATGGAGAAATCGGGCGTGGAACATGGCCTACAATATATCGGTGACTTATCCTGATGCGGAGACGAGGTGGAAATATGTTTCAGAGGGGGTCAGTTTATTACGGGATCACGGGATAAAGTACAATCCGCAGGAACCCCTTATCTACCATGAGTTAGGATGGATTTTTCAGCATAAGATTGGCCATAATTTGGATGATCATCATCGCTATTATAAGCTTCGTTGGTTGCAGGCGATGACTGCAGTGTTGTGGAAGGATGAAGCTCAGGCCAATACCATGCGAGGGGTGCCTAACTTTGATGAGTTAATTGATCCCCCCAATGAAGAGGTCGCTGCACGTGTGCAGCGATTACGTAAGGAATACAAGCTTGATCCCCGCGAGATGAAGGCTGTTAATGAGAAGTACGGGCGAGTGGAGAAGGATGATGGAACGGTTGTTTACGCCTTGGATTGGCGCAAACCCGAAACTCAGGCAATTTACTGGGGGATGGTGGGACTCAAGCGCTGTCGGCATAATCCGTCCAAGGAGAATGATTTGCGGAAGTTGGAGCGAATTGTTTACCAATCTATGATGTACAGTTTTGATCGGGGTAAATTAAACACACCTTCAGGTCAGTCGATTCCACCCGATCAGTACTTCAATAATCCACTTACCGTTGTTCCTAATATGGATTTAACCGAACGCACCCATCAGGCTTATATAGATATGGCCGTTATGGCTAAGAAGGAGCGTGAAGCCCATGTTGAAGGTACTTATGAAATTGCCCACATGAACTTTTTACGGAGGGTGGTGGAGTGGAATTACTATTACAACCGTGAAAAGGATGCGGTTAAATGGCTGAAGGTCGCCTTGGATAGGTACCCTGATAAAATGGTTTATTTTACTGGAGGCATAGAACCTAAAGATAATGAAGGGAATTGGACTTATGACATGGATAAGTTTGTTCTTAACCGTTTAAAAGAAGCGGTTAGTCGGGGAGGTATTGATAAGACGTTGGCTCTTTTGATCGGTCTCATGATTCGGCACTTTACTCATTTGGCCTTGGGTGAAGAGGAGGAAGCAGTTAAGCATTTGAACATGGCTGAAGACCTTCATAAACGTTATACTGACAGGTTTGACAATGCTGCTGAGAACCGTGTTAGTATTCCGCCCTTTCAGACAGTTCGGATTGCCCGCTTGCGTGCTTTTTTGGTCGAGGAGGATCCGGTTTTGGTGGCACGCTTGAGAACGGTGCTAGGACTAAAAAAGGGTGAACTGCCCGAGGAACCGGTGGTCGAGGGGCCGCGGCCAAATCCAAATCAATAGAATCCACTTGCCCGATAGGGCCGGCTTGACTCACGATTCAACAATGTTCCAGCGGTTGCTTACTTCTGTACTGGTTTGTATTCTTCTAGGCTGTGGCAAGTCTTCTCCAGAAGCCGAATTCGGCGATCCCTCAGCCCCACCTCAAATTCTAAATTTGGGGAATGGAGCAGAGCCGGAAGGTTTGGATCCACACGTGGTTACTGGGGTTCCTGAGCACAATATATTGGTTGCTTTAATAGAAGGGTTGGTTGGTGAGGATCCGAAGGATTTACATCCGGTTCCCGGTGTGGCTGAACGCTGGGAGAATAGTGAGGATGGGTTGATCTGGACGTTTCAATTACGACAGAACGCAAAGTGGTCGACAGGGGATACGGTCACCGCACAGGACTTTGTCTTAAGTTTCAAAAGGATGCTTTCACCCAAACTGGCTTCTCAATATGCCTATATGTTGCACGTGGTAAAAAATGCCAAGGAATTTAACTCCGGTGATTTGAAGGACTTTTCCAAGGTGGGATTTGAGGCAGTCGATGATCATACCCTGAAGATTACTCTGCAGGGACCGACTCCATATTTCCTTTCATTACTGAATCACTATTCTTGGTTTCCAGTTCATATTCCAACGGTTAAAAAGTATGGACCGGTTGATTCACCCAACAACCCTTGGACGCGGCCAGGCAATTTTGTTGGTAACGGACCTTTTGTTCTCGATAAATGGGAGGTCAACGATGTGATTGTGGTGAAGAAGAGCCCGACCTATTGGGATAAAGCGAAGGTTACTTTGAAGGAGATTAACTTTAAGCCGATTAGTAGCGCGGAAGTGGAGGAGCGGGCTTTTCGGAGTGGTCAAATTCATGTCTCTAATACCATTCCACTCAATAAGATTGATGTTTATCGTAAGAAGAACCCTCAAGATCTTCGCTTGGATCCCTACCTTGGAGTCTATTTCTATCGTCTAAATGTTACTGAACCACCGCTGAATAAAAAGGAGGTTCGGCAGGCACTTGCACTTGCCATGGATCGTGAAAGCCTGGTTCGCAACGTATTACGCGGAGCAGATAAGCCAACCACATTTTTTACTCCACCCGATACGGGGGGATATACATACAATGGAGGCCCAAAGATTGAGTTTGATCCCGATCGGGCTGCTCAGCTATTGGCCGAAGCCGGATACCCACAAGGGAAGGGATTCCCTAAACTTAAATTACTGTATAATTCATCAGAAGCACATCAACGGATCGCCGAGGCGATCCAGCAAATGTGGCAGAACAATCTCAAGATTCAGATTGAGCTCACTAATGAGGAGTGGAAGGTCTATCTAAATACGCAACAGAAGATGGAGTATCAGGTGAGCCGGGCTGGCTGGATTGGTGATTATAATGATCCCAATACTTTTCTGGACATGTGGTTAACCGGTGGAGGGAATAATTACACCGGTTTCACCAATAAAAAATTTGATCAGCTGATTAATTCGGCCGGACAGGAGGCCGACCTAAAGAAGCGATTTAGTCTTTTTGAACAAGCAGAGGAAATATTACTGGATGAGATGCCAATCATCCCGATTTATCACTATACTTCAAAATATCTGGCCAACCCTAGGGTTAAGGGATGGCATCCGACTATTTTAAACCATCACCCGTATAAACATGTTTCCGTTGTGCCGGGGGATTAATCTTCCGTAGTTCCAATGTGGAAATTGATTTTCTTTAGGCTTCTCAAGGCCATTCCGATTCTTTTGGTGATTGCCACCATAACCTTCTTCATGCTCCGCCTTACCCCAGGAGGGCCCTTCGACCGAGAAAAGCCGATTAAAGATCCTGAGATTAAAAAACAACTTGAAGCGCATTATGGGCTGGATAAACCCCTGTCGGGACAATATCTGGATTTTCTGCGGAAACTGGCTGTCGGGGATTTGGGACCATCGTTCAAACACTCAAATCGCAAGGTCAATGAAGTAATAGTTAAAGCTTTTCCTGTCTCAGCGGAATTGGGGTTATGGTCTCTTTTGGTTGCGTTGGTTTTGGGATTAGCTGCGGGGTTAATAGCCTCCATCAAGCCTAATAGTTTCCTTGATTATACTCCAATGACTTTGGCCATGATTGGTATTTGTGTGCCGACATTTGTCATGGGACCGATTTTGATCCTACTGTTTTCTCTGAAATTGGAGTGGTTTAATGCTTCAGGTTGGGATCAATGGTCTGATCGTGTGTTGCCGGCCTTAACCCTGGGAGGCGTATATGCCGCCTATGTTGCCCGTCTCACGCGCGGTGGAATGCTGGAGGTCATGAGTCAGGATTATATCCGGACGGCCCGTGCAAAGGGAGCCAGTGAAACACGTGTTCTTTTGAAGCATGCTCTTAAAGGGGGACTGATGCCCGTTGTGGCCTTTCTCGGGCCGGCGGTCGCCGGTCTTATATCCGGCTCTTTTGTGGTAGAAACCATTTTCCAGATTCCCGGTTTAGGCAGGCACTTTGTGGAGGCGGCCTTCAATCGTGATTATACGATGGTGATGGGCACAGTTCTTTTCTTTGCGGCCTTAATTATCATGCTGAATCTGTTGGTGGACATTGTCCAAATTTGGCTCAACCCTCGTCTGCGCACCGCATGAGTAGAGTCGTCGTGCAAAGCCCCAGTTCACTCTGGAAAGATGCGTGGATTCGTCTAAGTCGTAACCGCATGGCGGTCATTGGAGGAGCGGTTTTGTTAACTTTAGGTTTACTCTCCCTCTTTGCCCCATGGATCGCCCCCTATAAGTATGAAACTCAAAATTTAGAACTTGGAGCCAGTGAGCCCCAACTAGAATGGGAAACTCGACAGCTGGTGTATGGCACCTGCACTCAGGAGCGAGCTCGGGTTTTGGCGGAAGGGTATGAAGGGAAAATTGGCTTATTACCCACTGATTGGGCTGAGTTGCATCGGACCATTGATGCAGCAGACTACGGTAATGCCGTTTGGATTGCTTCCGCTTCGGGGGACACAAACTTAATGGCAATGGTTGTTACCTCGAAAGGGTTTGAAGCTCTCGAAGAAAACCCAAAGAGAGCTAATTTTATATTATTGGAATCTCGAGGTCATTTGCTTGGAACCGATGAGCTTGGCCGCGATCTCTTTACCCGCATCCTTTATGGTGGCCGAATTTCTCTTATGGTTGGGCTCTGTGCAACAGCAGTTTCACTCACCATCGGTGTTCTCTTCGGTGCAGTGGCTGGATTTTTTGGTGGGCGGGTGGATGATTTAATGATGCGATTTGTCGATATTCTCTATGCATTACCCTTCACAATTTTTGTAATTCTTTTAACCGTCATTTTTGATCGGAATATTTGGAACCTATTCTTGGCCATTGGAGCTGTGGAATGGCTGACTATGTCCCGTATTGTTCGTGGGCAGGTACTTTCGCTGAGGAAACAGGAGTTTGTTGAAGCTGCGATTGCCCTGGGTATCCCCCAATGGCGAATCGTATTGCGCCATATCATTCCCAATTGTCTGGGAACTGTTATTGTTTACACTACACTGACTATTCCAGTGGTAATGTTGCTGGAGGCTTTTCTCAGTTTTCTTGGTCTTGGCGTACAGCCGCCGATGAGTTCCTGGGGATTGCTGATCCGGGATGGCTCCAAAGTTTTGGAGGAGTTTCCATGGTTGATGCTTTTCCCTGGAATGATTTTGGCCATGACGCTCTTCTCACTGAATTTTTTGGGTGACGGACTACGGGATGCACTGGATGTTCGGGTTTCAAAGGATTAACAATGTCTTTCATAACGGTTGACAATCTTAAAACTTACTTCCACACCCGTAATGGGGTGGTAAAGGCGGTAGACGATATTTCCTTCAGTCTGAAGAAAGGAGAAGTATTGGGTATTGTGGGTGAATCGGGTTCGGGTAAATCGGTAACCGTGCATTCTTTGATGGGGTTGGTACCTCAACCTCCAGGGAAGATAGAGGATGGCGTTGCAAAATTTGATGATACCGACCTTCTGACAGAAGATGAGCGATTTCTGCGGACATTGCGGGGGAAACGGATCGCGATGATTTTTCAGGATCCGATGACTTCATTGAACCCTTATTTGCGCATATCCGAGCAACTTATCGAGCCTCTCATTATTCACGATAATATCAGCAGCCAAGAGGCGTTACCGCGAGCAGTCAAAATGTTGGAGAATGTAGGGATAGTGGACGCAGAGAAACGTATTCATTCCTACCCTCACGAATTTTCAGGAGGTATGCGCCAGCGGGTAATGATTGCCATGGCTCTGATTACGAAGCCAGAGGTGCTGATTGCCGATGAGCCGACTACAGCTTTAGATGTGACCGTACAGGCGCAGATACTTGGATTGTTAAAGGAGCTTCAGGATGATCTTGGTGTATCGGTGATCTTTATCACCCATGATTTGGGTGTGATTGCCGAATTGGCGAATCAGGTGATTGTTATGTATCGCGGAAAGATTGTAGAGCAGGGAGAGGTATTGCAAATATTCGAGAATCCAAAACACCCTTATACCAAGGGGCTTTTGGCGTGTCGTCCTCGTCTTGAATCGACCTTTAAAGTGCTCCCTACGGTTTCCGATTTTCTGGATGAAACGGATGTGAATGGGCGGTTGGAGTTAAAGGAGAAACCCGATGCGAACGCCCGTATTGAAGATATGCAGCAAATTTTAACGCCTAAGATCGATGAAATGGATGTTATCCTTGAAGTCAAAGATCTCTGCGTCCATTTCCCGGAGCGTCAGGGGTTTTTCTCTGGTCCGGAAGGTTGGGTAAAGGCAGTGGATGGCATCAGTTTCTCTGTGCCACGTGGTAGCACCTTGGGATTGGTTGGTGAGTCAGGATGCGGGAAGACAACGACAGGTAGGGCAATATTAAATCTGGTTAAACCTACCAGCGGATCGGTGAAGTTTTCGGGCGAGGAAATTTCTGGGAAGGACTCCAAGGCGATGCTTCCTTTGCGTAAACGAATGCAGATAATCTTTCAGGATCCGTATTCGTCACTAAATCCGCGCCTTACAATTGAGCAGGCACTTTCCGAACCATTGGCGGTTCATCGTATTGGTTCCAAGGAAGATCGTCGGGATCGGGTTGTCTCGCTGCTGGAGGAAGTCGATTTGGAAGCACACTTCCTGAGCCGTTATCCTCACGAGTTTTCAGGAGGCCAACGTCAGCGTGTTTGTGTGGCCCGAGCTTTGGCTCTAGAGCCTGAATTTATCATATGTGATGAAGCGGTTAGCGCTATGGATGTGTCAGTGCAGGCTCAGGTATTGAATTTACTTAAGGAACTTCAGGTTCGGCGTGGGCTAACCTATATCTTTATAAGCCATGATCTTAGCGTGGTGAAGTTTATGGCGGACACCATGGCTGTAATGGAAGGTGGAAAAATTGCAGAACAGGGGGAAGCGGAGGCAATCTATGCTAATCCCGAAGAGGAATACACTCGTCGTCTTATTGATGCTATCCCGCGTGACAGCGTTGAATTTATCCGAGACCGGATATCCGGAAACCCTTAATCGTTCTTTTTCTTTTCCGGATCGGGTTTGCCCGATTTATTTTGTGTTCCATTGAGGTCCGGAGATGCGGGAGTTTTTTCGATTGCCGCATCATTCTGTCCAAGTGTTTCACTAAGATCCTTCGGGCGCATGAAATCCAGAGATAATAGTAGGCACAAGAGAAGAAAAATTATGGCGTTCCATTTGGTAAGTTTGGTGAGGACATTGCCTGCCCCTGCCCCGAAGAGGGCGTCCGTTGCTCCCCCGCCAAAGGCGGTGCCCAATCCCGCTTCTTTCTTAGGTAGTTGCACCAGAACCAGCAGGATTAGGAAGAGGCTGTTAAGAAACAGTATCACAGTAAGAAGATTATTCAGGAGATCCATAATATTTGTCTAATTTCGTGTGCTGTTAATAATATCAGAAAAACTGCGATCTTCAAGGCTGGCTCCACCAACTAGGGCCCCGTCTACATCCGGTTGGGAGAGGAGTTCCTGCGCGTTGGCCGGTTTTACGCTGCCTCCATACTGAATCCGGACGGCCTGAGCGACTTCGAGGCCGTGGATTTCCCCGATTTTTCCGCGGATAAAGGCATGAACTTGTTGAGCCTGTTCTGTGGTGGCAGTTTTCCCCGTGCCAATCGCCCAAACCGGTTCATAGGCAATCACTGTGTCTTTCATTTGCTCTGTATCCAGCCCTGCTAGGCTGCCTTCTACCTGTCGACCGATCACGGTTTCAGTTTCATTGGATTCACGTTGGGTGAGTGTTTCTCCTACACAGACAATCGGCTTTAAGCCCGCGGCATGAGCAGCCTTGGTCTTGGCACTGACAAGTGTATCTGATTCCTGTTGGTACTCACGACGTTCAGAGTGTCCCAATATAACATAGTGTACGAGTAAATCGCGCAGCATCCCCGCATTGATCTCACCGGTAAACGCACCATAATCAAATTCGCTCATGTTCTGGGCGCCGACTTTGATCAGGCTATTCTTGAGTTTTACGGATACCGCATCCAGTGCGGTAAAGGGAGGGCATACCACCACGTCTACATCAGTTTGCCCACCCAAGTTCTGGTCCAGTGTTTCCACTAGAGCTACCGCTTCAGCAACAGTTTTATTCATCTTCCAGTTGCCGGCAACGATTAGTTTGCGTTCTTTGTCCATTCTAAAATTATTTATTGGTGAGAGCGGTTACCCCGGGGAGTTCATTGCCTTCAAGAAATTCGAGGCTTGCACCGCCACCGGTGCTCATAAAGGTGACCTGTTCTCCTAGACCAGCTTTGTTCAAAGCCTTTACGCTATCGCCTCCGCCGATGATGCTTATTGCACCGTTGTCTGTTGCCTCGCAAACGGCTTTGGCCACGTTGTAGGTGCCCTCAGCAAAACGGGAATCCTCAAAGATGCCCATGGGGCCATTCCATAGGATTGTTTTGGCTCCTATGATGGCCTCGCTAAAGACTTCAGCGGATTTGGGGCCGATGTCTACTCCTTCCATGTTATCCGGAATGTTCTCATTGTCGTTTACCCGGTAGTCACCAAAGGCGAATTTCCCCTCGATTTCGGTTGGTTCGGCTACAATATTATCGGTTGGGAGTAAAAACTGGACGCTACGTTCAGTCGCCTTATCGAGCGCGGCTTGGGCAACGTCGATCTTGTCTGGTTCCACCAGCGATTTGCCGACCGTGAACCCTTTAGCAAGTTTAAATGTGTAGGCCATCGCCCCGCCGATAATAATTGTGTCAGCTTTTTCCAAGAGTCGGTCAATCACCTTTATTTTATCTGAGACCTTGGCGCCGCCAAGAATAACGACAAATGGATTCTCCGGAGACTCCAGTTCGTCGCCCAGAAACTGTAGTTCACGCTCCATTAATAGACCTGCAGCGCATTGGCCTCCACGTCCTGCCACAACTGTGGCAACGCCGGCAGTTGATGCGTGCGCGCGGTGGGCTGTCCCAAAAGCGTCATTCACATATATGTCGGCATTAGCCGCAAGTTGCTCTGCAAATGCAGTCTCATTGGCTTCTTCCTCCGGATGATATCGGACGTTTTCCAGTAGAAGTAGGTCACCCTCTTCCAGTTGAGCCACGGCTTCAGTGACCGTATCCCCCACGCACTGGTCGCAAAAGGCTACTGTTTGGCCGATTAGTTCAGAGAGTTTTTCAGCTACCGGTTGCAGGCTCATGGAGTCTACACGTTCACCCTTTGGCCGGCCAAGGTGTGCCGCGAGAATGATTTTCGCTCCTTTCTCAATCATGACCTTGAGAGTTGGAAGGGTGGCTCGTATTCGCGTGTCATCGTTGATGACCATCGCCCCGTCCTGTTCGGCCATGGGGACGTTGTAGTCTACACGGGTAAGTACACGTTTACCCTGTAAATCTAGATCATTAACGGAAAGTTTCGCCATAAATGAGCCGCGCAGACTAACGTAGGCAATGAGGCTGTTAAAGGAGAAAAAGGGTAAATTAATCCATTTTCAACGAATCTTGAGATAATTCGTTGCGTCTACGAAGTCGGCTGGTAACGGGGCTTTTGCAAGGATGGTTTCCCCAGAATGAGGATGGGTGAAACCCAATTCTGAAGCATGGAGCATCTGTCTCGTGGCATTATAGCCGGTGGTTTGAGAGAACACCCGTGCCGGTCTTCCGCCATAGACTTTATCACCGATTAGTGGGTATCCCAGATGTTGAAGGTGTACACGAATTTGGTGGGTTCTGCCTGTATGTAATTTAGCTTCAACTAGGGCGGACTCATTCAATATCTCCAGGGTGAGGAAATCGGTATGTGCGGATCTGCCGTTTTCCGCAATTGCCATTTTCTTTCGATGGACCGGATGTCGTGCAATTGGAGTCTTCACAGTTATCTGCTCCTTTTGCGGTTGTCCGCACACTAAGGCCTGGTAAACCTTGGTGATTTCTCGTTTGGCAAACTGTTCTGAAAGTCCAAGATGCGCTGAATCGTGCTTGGCCACCACCAGACAACCACTGGTATCCTTGTCCAGTCGATGAACAATCCCCGGGCGCGCTACGCCACCCACTCCACTAAGTTCTCCGGCGCAATGGTGAAGCAAGGCATTAACCAGAGTTCCGTGTGTGTGTCCTGCAGCGGGATGCACGACGATTCCGGGGGGCTTGTTGATGACCAACAGGCACTCGTCCTCAAAGAGAATTTCCAATGGAATATTCTCGGATAGGACTTCGGAAGGCTGCGGGTTTGGCCATGTGATTATGATTTCTTCATAGGCCTTGGGATGATGGGTGGTCTTGGTTCTTTTACCATCCACTAGTACATTTCCATCCTGAATTAAGCGTTGGAATGTGCCGCGTGATATATCTGAAAACTTTTTTTGAAGGAACTTGTCCAACCGTACTTTGGGTTGTGAAATTTCCACCCGCAGTGTCTCACGGCGGTTCATGCGGTTTCTTCAGGCTCTTCCATGGTCTGGGGTTCAAGTCTCTCGCGGTCGGTTAGCAATCGCCACATCACCACGCCCCCTGTTAATAGAATTAAACTGATCCCCTGTCCGGAGCTTAGTGTGTCGAACCACAGTCGACCACGACCGTCGTCTCGTAGGAACTCCATGCCGAATCGTACGACGGCGTAGGCCATTAGGTAACCGGCAAACACCTGGCCATTGAATTTCCGGTTCCGAAAGAGCCACGCGAGGATACCATAAAGCGCAAGGTTTAGTAGGCTTTCATAAATCTGAGTGGGATGTACATGGATTGGGTGTGTGCTATGGCTTTCAGGGAATTGCACTGCCCAAGGCAAGTCGCATGCGCGACCGTAACAGCAGCCAGTCATAAAGCAACCGATGCGGCCAAAGGCATGACCAAGAGCGAAACTTGGGGCAAGAGTATCCAATGTGGCCCAGAGGGGCATTTTGGTTTTACGAGTAAAAAGCCATACGGCAATGGCGGTTCCAAATAATGCGCCATGAAAGACCATGCCTGAACGTTGCAGTATGAGGGCCTTGATCGGTTCCTGCCCGTTCCAGTGGTTGATCACAAAGAGTAGCTTGGCACCAGCTATCCCACCGATAAATATCCACAACATCAGGTTGGAAATATCTTCAGGGCTCAGGCCGATCTTCATGCCGCGCCTTCCCGCGGTCCACATGCCAACCATAAAACCTGTTGCCAAAAGGATACCGTACCAATGAACGGTGAGTCCGCTGAGATCAAAGGCAACCGGATGCACGCAGGTACGGTAGGGTTTGAGGAGGTAAACAGGCAAGCCCGGCTTATTTGGCTTTTGATCAGGCCTGTTTTGCGGTAACCACGCGATGTGGCATCATTGACGGAAGAAGTACAGGCGCGCGCGGCAGAGCAATTGACTATGCCTGAGGATACTCTGCCGTCCAAGGAATTGCCCCGGTTCAAACGTTATCTCAAGGGAGAAGAGAGTCGTCTAAAAAAACTACACCAAGAAGGCGGATTGGGCCGCGAAGTATGTCATGTTCGTGCAGCGATCATTGATGCTGTCATCCAGCACCTCTTTGAAGCAGCGGTTCAAGTTGCGCCAAAACAAGGGGATGGGACGTTGCCGGCAATGGCAGTGGTAGCCATTGGTGGTTATGGGCGAGCTGAACTCAACCCGTATAGCGACATTGACATTCAGTTCCTTTGTGAAGATCGCTTGTTGAGTGGGCCTAAACCAGACGTGTATTTACAGAGTGTGATCGATACCGTTCTTTATCTGCTCTGGGATCTCGGGCTCAAGATTGGTCATTCGGTACGGCGAGTGCGTGATTGTGTTTTAGAGGCAAACAAGGATATGCAGTCGAAAACTGCACTTATTGAAGCAAGGCTGGTGATTGGAGATAAGGCTTTGTTTGTCCAAATGGAAAAGCAGGTGCACGTCAAGTGCGTAAAGGGATTCGTGGAGAAATACATAGCCATGCGTGTTGAGGATCAAGCGGCACGTCGTGAGAAATTTGGCGGTGCAGTTGCCATGCAGGAGCCGAACATTAAGAATGGGTGTGGAGGGCTTCGTGATTATCAAAACCTACGGTGGATGATGCATTTCAAGTGCGGTGTAAGGCTTGTGGAGGATCTGGAAACCGAAAAGCAGATCAGCAAAGCTGACGCGGAAAAATTGGAGGCCGCTTATTCCTTTCTTCTGCGTGTTCGTAATGAGTTGCACTATCAGCTCGATCGGCCCGTGGATGCGCTGACTAAGGCAGTGCAGCCCAAGGTGGCTTGGCGGTTAGGTTATACAAATCGTTCACCCGCCAAACGGTTGGAAGCGTTTATGGGTGATTATTATCGGCATGCGAGAAATATCGATTTGATTGTGCGTTCCATTGAGAGACGGCTAGCCATTGTGCCCCGACCAAGATGGCAGCAGGCAATTGGGCGTTGGGTAAGTGGAAGTAAGGAGCAAGTTATTGACGGTTTTCGAGTTATTGACGGCGAAATTAATTATGTTAAACGTGGAGTGTTTAAGGATCAGCCTCGCAAGCTTATGCGAGTGTTTCTTCTCCTACAGCGCCACAGCGTGCGTTTACACCCGAACCTTGCGCAACTTATTCGCGACAGTGCTTGGATGATGGATCGGAAACTACGCATGGATCCACACGTGCACGAGACGTTTCTTGAAATAATGAATCAACCCGGTGCCGTGGGGCATGTTTTGCGCCGGATGCATGAGTTGGATATTCTGGGCAGATATCTTCCCGAGTTCGGGCGGCTTACATGCTTGGTTCAACATGAGTTTTTTCACCAGTACACAGTGGATGAACACACACTTGTGTGTATCGAAAAACTAGACGGATTATGGGATGGAAAATGGGATGCTTATATAAAATATCGTGAAGTGTTTGAGGATGTTGCTCGGCCTTCTACCTTGTATTTGGCTCTTTTGTTACACGATGCGGGCAAGGGATTTGAGAGCGATCATCACGAACGTGAGAGTGAGCGTGTGGCTGATCATGTAGCTGACCGTTTGGGGTTGGATGAGGCGGCAACAGAAAGCCTATTATTGGTAATTCGCCATCATCTCTTAATGGTGCAGGTCGCCCAACGTCGGGACTTGGAGGATCCGTTGGTAGTCAGGCAGTTTGGCGAAACAATGGAGACCGAAGAAAACTTGAACCTTCTTATGCTGCATACATTGGCTGATTCACTAGGAACAGCTGACAACCTCTGGAACGGTTTCAAAGAAACTACTCAGTGGGACTTGTATTGGAAGAGTCACTTGTTCTTTCGAAGAGATCCTGGGGCGGTTCGAGTGGAAGAGCAGCAGCGCGACGAAATTGAAGCTGAGATCATAAAAGTTCTCGGTAAAAAAGTGCCCTCAGAGGAAATCGAAGCGCATTTTGATAATCTACCATCGCGTTACTTTAGGGCATTGCCAGCCAAAGAAATCGCAGGGGATATCGAGTTGGTACACGAATTCTTTGAACAACAGATTTTATATAATGACCGCATGCTGAGGCCATCGGTTGTGTGGGAACGGGATTTGAACCGAGGGTGCTCCAGCGTAGGTATATGCACTTGGGATCGACAAGGGCTGTTTAGTCGGGTGACAGGAGTGTTTGCTGAGTGCGGATTCAATATTCTAAGTGGACAGATTTTTACTCGTGAAGATTCTATTGTGATTGATCATTTTTTTCTTACGGACGCTAGAACTGGGGGATTGCCTGACTCAGGATTACGGGAAATGTTTTCTGAACGGTTGGATGAAGCATTGAAAGCAGAAACAAATCTCGATCTCGATTTTGCGGAACTGCCTGAATCAGCTGTGGAATACACCTCGCTGAGTGGCGACCGTATTCCTACGCAAATATTTTTTGATAATCATGCTAGTGACGAATTTACCGTACTTGATTTGGAAGCGGAGGATCATATCGGACTTCTTTATGCAGTAGCCCATACGCTAACCACACTGGGTTTATCAATTGAACTTGCGCGCATCAATACGGCAAAAGGAGGAGTGTCAGACAGTTTCTATCTCGCGGATGAGGAAGGCTTGAAAATCGAAGATAAACCTCGGCAACAGTTTATTGAGTCTATGCTTCGGCATGTAATTGAAGCTCTATATGAGGCTTGAATCAGGCCTCGAGCACCGCTAAAGCCGCAGCTTGCCCCTCGCTGTGACTGAGACTGATATGTAGGGTCTTTCCTCCAAGCTCGGAAAAAAGCGCGTCTGCCTTGCCATGCAATCGCACGATTGGGCGATTGCGTTCATGGTGAGCAATTTCGATATCGTGCCAGTTTAGCTTTCCTCCAATTCCGGTGCCAAAGGCCTTGCTTACTGCTTCCTTTCCTGAAAATCGAGCTGCAATACTGGGCGAAGGATTGCTTTGCTTTAAACAGTATTCGATTTCATCAGCACGAAGAAACTTGTGAAGAAACTTTTCGCCCCAGCGTCCGTGTGCTTGGTCGATGCGTTTGATGTCTGTGATGTCAATGCCCGTTCCAATTATCATTTAGGAGTGATATCCTTTCATTAGTTGCAGCATCTCTTTCACAGCTTTGGTTAGGCCTGCCTCAATTGATCGACTGACAATACTGTGGCCGATATTTAGTTCCTCAAGATAAGGTACCACATGCAGCGAAGAGAGATTATTGTAGTTCAACCCGTGCCCTGCATTTACTCGCAACCCAAGTGAATGGGCATGTGTTGAGGCGGCAATAAGTCGGTTGAGTTCCCGCTGCCGTGATCGGGTATTACCAAAATGTTCTGCGTACGAACCTGTGTGCAGCTCAATGAATTGGGCACCGGTTTGAGCTGCAGCATCGATTTGTTGGATATCGGGGTTGATGAATAGACTCACCTCTATTTTTGCCTTGCGCATTCGGGTGCAAATGCGCTTCAGGGAGGTTAGCTGTCTGGGGACCTCTAATCCTCCCTCGGTGGTTATCTCCTGACGTTTTTCAGGGACTAGGCAAACGACATCCGGTTTTATTTTCAGGGCAAATCGAACAATTTCTGGAGCGATGGCCATTTCAAAATTCAGGCGGGTGTTGATCTCACGCCGCAATGCTTGCACATCGGAGTCCTGAATGTGTCTGCGATCCTCGCGTAAATGCGCAGTAATTCCATGAGCCCCGGCAGCTTCACACGTTAATGCTGCGGCAACAGGGCAAGGTTCGCCACCTTTTTGACCACGAAAACGTACTTCACGCAACGTTGCCACATGATCAATGTTTACACCCAGCTTGAGCACCCGCGCAAGCTACTCAAATTCCGCTAGCTTGCCAACTTCATCCTTATTGATAGATTTCCATTAGTGAATTACCCGGCTCTAATACTAGCAGTGTTTTACGGGTTCGGAGTGTTTCTAGGAGATCACTTTGAGGTGCCCCTCTTCATTTTGTTCGGTGCACTTATTATGGTTGGGTTTGCTGGGATAGGGTTCCATGAATTGGCTATAAGATTGTCCACTGCTATCGGGAGGCAGAATTTTTATGAAAGCCCATTGGACTTGGCTGGCGGTCTCAGCGAGATAGCAAGGGTCGTTTTGCTTATGGCAATTGTGGTTTTGATGGGATGGTTTAATTATACGAGGGAAACTTCGATCATTTCGCCTCACGATCTCCGACGAACTATTCCTGAAAATGGCGTAATCGCCACTGTGAGAGGTAGAATAATAGCACCGCCAAAAATCCAGCGCTTTGGAACGAGGGAACGTGTGCAATTATCGGTCGATGTCAGCTCAATACGCCTTCGTGAATCATGGAAGGTCGGGTATGGGCGGGTTGTTGTCATCACAACAAATAAACTTGGTTTGGCGTATAACGTTGGAAAACAAATTCAAGTGGACGGCGTACTTAGTCCTCCAGAAAGCGCTTCGTCTCCGGATTTTTATGATCACCGTCGGCAACTTCTTAGGCTTGGCATATACCATGAGTTGCGGGCAGATGTTTTGTCAAAATGGGCAGTCTATCCGGATTTACCCGCTCCTTCATGGAGTGAAAGGTTTCGGAAATGGGGTCGGTCAGTGCTTAGTCGTGGGTTCCCGAGTAATGATCCCGCAATAGAGTTATTATGTGCGATGAGCCTTGGTTGGCGCACAGGTTTAACTGGTGAAACGGCTGAGCCCTTTATGCGTTCAGGAACAATGCACCTCTTTGCCATCTCTGGTTTACATGTGGCATTGGTCGCAGGAATCTTGGTGGCATTGCTTAGAGTAATAAGTATGAACCGTCAGTGGGCTGGGGCGGTGGCAATTCCATTGCTTTGGTTTTATGCGGGTGCGACTGGCTGGCAACCTTCAGCAGTACGAGCTACGACGATGATTACCTTGGTGCTCAGTGCGTGGGTGTTCAAAAGGCCGGTTAATCTGCTGAATTCACTTGGAATGGCGGCGCTCCTGATTCTCCTGTGGAATCCACAGCAATTGTTCAGAGCCAGTTTCCAGCTGTCGTTTGCTGTGGTGTTCAGTTTAGCGATTGTGGTGCCACCGGTGGTTGAGTGGCTTCACGCTCAGGTTCGCCCGGATGCATATTTGCCGCAGCAATTGTGGCCCCGGTGGCGACAATGGGTTCTCTGGCCATCGTATTGGTTAGCTAGTGCGCTAGCTGTTTCCTTCGGAGCCTGGCTGGCCTCGTTGCCGTTGGTGGCGCATCACTTTAATTTGTTCAATCCGGTTGCTCTATTGGCCAACGTACCGGTGGTGATATGCGGAATGGCAGCCTTGGCGAGTTGTTTGGCGAGTTTATTATTTGGGGAGTGGCTGGAGCCTGTCTCAGTGCTCTTTAATCATGCGGCGTGGTTTTACATGAACGTGATGATGGCAATCAGTCACTGGGCGGCTGATTTGCCTGGGGCTTGGCAATATGTACGTTCGCCAGACCCTTGGATGATGATCGGATGGTATGTGCTATTATTCGCGATTGGAGCAGGCTGGATTTTGAAGGCGAAGCTGCGGCCATGGTTACTTGGGGTGATAGTTGTATTCGTCTCAACACTATTCTGGGCATGGAAGGCAGATCGAATTGAAGTGAGGATAAGCTTCCTGCCGGATGGTCCGGTCATACATATGGAAGGGGAAAATGGGATGTTGATTGATTGTGGAGATGAACGAATGGTGGAATATGTAATTCCGAGACATCTCCGCGCACGTGGGACTGACAAGGTTGGAGTCTTAGTGCTTACGCATTCGGTGAAACATCATGCGGGGGGGTGTGTGGACCTATTGGAAGAGCAACCGGTTGCACAAGTCTGTTTAAGCCATGCTCGTAGCACATCAAAGGTCCATAAAATGGTGTTGGAGACTTTGGGTAGTTCCAATCGGAAACGGATAGTTTCAGCTGGTGATAAGATTGGATACTGGGAAGTCCTTCATCCTGCCCTTGGTGAGGATTATTCACGTAGTTCGGATGATGCTCTGGTGCTAGTTGGGGAATTTCATGGAGTACGGATTTTATTGATGTCCGATTTGGGAGGGGAAGGCCGTCAGGCATTAATTAAACGTGATATAGATTTGCGTGCGGATGTACTGGTGGTTTCAGTCCCGGATCGGAGTTCAGTTTTGGGTTTAGGCATGCTAAGGTTAGTTCAGCCCAAAGTGGTTCTGATTCACGATTGTGACTTCCCTGTAACTGAACGTGCTCCGACTGATTGGCTCAAGGAGATACGATCAAGCGGAGCACAGGTTTTCAGCGTGCGCAAGTTGGGTGGCATCCGATTGACAGTAAAGCCAGATGATTGGCGATTGGAGGATTCACAAGGAATTCTTTTTTCGAGGTGACTGAGCAATTCTACCAAACATTTTGGGTTTGGGAGAAGGGCATGCTAAGGTAACCTATGGCGAGGCCTTTTTTGACCGCTGCTTGGCGTGATTTGGTGCTGCTTAACTGGCGAGTGAAAGAAAGTTTATTGACCCCATATTTGCCCTCTGGGGTGGAGCTGGACCGCTGGGAAGGTGATTGCTGGGCCAGCTTGGTTGGATTCCGTTTTCTTGATATGTCGGTCAAAGGTGTGCCGGCATTCGGATATCAGGATTTCCCTGAGATTAATCTGCGTTTTTATGTCAAACGTGAGATGCAAGGCGAAGTAAGACGGGGTGTTGTATTTGTTCAGGAACTGACGCCGCACCCGTTGGTCGGTTGGGTTGCTCGAACACTATACAATGAACCTTATGCGACATTACCCATGCGCCAAAAAGTGAACGAGGAAGGAGCCTTATATGAACTGCAGTTGGGCAACGAATGGCAAGGGATAGGATTGAAAGCCAATGGTCCTTGGAGAGATCAGAATGAGATGGAGCTCTTCATCACCGAGCATTATTGGGGCTATAATACCCAAAAAAATAACGTATCAATGGAATACCAGGTGGAACACACAACTTGGCGAACACGTTCTGTTGATTTAGATCGCTATGATTTAAACCTAAAAGAGATCTATGGATCACAGTGGGAAGAGGCTCTTGCGGGCGATCCGGATACTATGGTTTTTGCCGAGGGATCGGAAATCACCGTTTATTCCGGAGAGCGGATTTGATTATGAAATAATTTCCTTCACCACACGAGCAGGCCGGTCGTTAGTCAATTTCTGAGACCGACCACCGTGGTGGTAGATGAGTTCGTTGTGATTCAATCCAAATTGGTGAAGGAGAGTGGCTTGGTAGTCATTGGCAGTAACTTTGTTTACTGTAGCGCGGTGACCGACTTCATCGGTTTCGCCATATATAGTTCCGGGTTTGAAGCCACCACCGGCGAGCCAGGTGCTGAAACCCTGCCCGTTATGGTCACGACCAGGTTTAGATCGTGATTGGACTACTGGCAAACGGCCGATTTCCCCACCCCAATGAACAATTGTGGAGTTCAGTAATCCGCGTTGTTTCAAATCGGTCACCAATGCAGCTGCGGGTTGGTCTGTGCGGCGGCAGATGGAGGGGAGGGCACTATGAATGTTCTCATGATTGTCCCAGGGTTGGCCATTGAGGAAAAGTTGCACAAACCTCACGCCACGTTCTACGAGTCTTCGGGCTATCAAGCAGCGAGTGCCGTATTCCTTCGTATCCTTATGGTCGATGCCGTAAAGTTTCTTGGTGGACTCGCTTTCCCCGGCGATATCCAAGGCTTCTTTGGCGGTTGTTTGCATGCGGGCTGCCAGTTCAAAGCTGGCAATACGGGATTCAAGGGCTTCCTCCTGAGGATGCCTGCTCACCAGAGCCGAATTGATGGCTCCCAAAAAGTTCAGATAATTCTCCTGTGGTTTGCCACGGAGATGACTCGGTGCATCCAGATTGAAGATTCGCGGCTCCTTGGCTCGCAACACAGTTCCCTGATAAAGGCTCGGGAGCCAGCCGTTATTCCAATTATGATTGCCGTCGACTGGGCTGCCACCGGGGTCTTTCAAGACCATGTACGCCGGCAGTTCATCGTTTTCGCTACCCAAACCGTAGGTCAGCCAGGCACCGAGGCTGGGACGGCCTGTCACGCCGGGGATGCCGGCGTTTATGTAGCGGATTGAAACTTCATGACCGTTGTGACCAGTGTGCATGCTACGGATCATGCAAAGTTCATCAGCAATCTTCGCCGTGTATGGCAATAATTCGCTAAAATCCATGCCACATTGGCCGTGCCGACTAAATTTCCAGGGGCTGCCGAATAGTTTACGACTGGCTTCATTGGCGAAGCTGTAATCAACGCTTCCTGCATAATCCGTACCGTCAAATCGTGACAGATATGGTTTGGGATCAGTCAGGTCCATGTGGCTTGGACCACCGTGCATGAATAACGAGATCATCGCTTTTGCCTTGGAGGCAAAGTGCGAAACTTTAGGCTTGAGATCAAATCGGTTTTGGGTGCGTGGAATATCTTTGGGCGTGGCAAGAAGGCTTTCTCGATTGAGAAGCCACGCGAGTGCTACTCCACCGATACCCATCGTTTTCTGGAAAAGAAAATGGCGACGGGTTTGTTGGACAAGTGGGGCGTTCACGCCAATATCTCTTTCACTACATTGCCGGGTTGCCCGTCGGTGAGGGTTTGTTCCTGACTTGCCCTTTTGTAAGTCAAACGTGTGTGGTTCAAGCCAAAGAGGTGTAATAGAGTGGCGTGGTAATCGTAATGGTTCACTGTGCCTTCCACGGCTCGGTGTCCCCATTCATCAGTGGCTCCTTGAATATGTCCACCTTTGAAGCCTCCGCCAGCGAGCCACATTGAGAAGCCATAGGTATTGTGGTCGCGGCCAGGGCTTTTCTCGTTCTGGATGACTGGCAGCCGGCCCATCTCGCCACCCCAATGAACAACTGTGCTATCGAGCAACCCACGGCTTTTTAAATCTTTCACCAATGCGGCAATGGGCCGGTCAATTTTTTTACATGATGCGGGCAGGGAGTTTTTAATGTTGCCGTGATGATCCCAGTACTGATTCCTAGTGAATACTTGTACGAAGCGCACCCCACGTTCAATGAGTCTTCTGGCAATGAGACAGCGGGTTCCAAATTCCTTAGTTTCATCCACATCTAATCCGTACAATTTCTGGGTTGCTTCACTTTCACCTGAAACGTCCATCACCTCCGCCGCTGCGGTCTGCATACGGGCTGCCAGTTCAAAGCTGGCAATTCGCGCCTCCAAATCCAGTTCTCCCTGTACAGCCTTTTGCAGGTTTAATTCTCCCAGAAAATTTAGATAATTTTCCTGAGGTTTACCCCGTAAATGTGATGGAGAAGTCAGATTCAAAATACGTGGTTCCTTTGCGCGTATCATGGTTCCTTGATACAGGCTCGGTAGCCAGCCTGCCGACCAGTTGAATGTACCCAATACAGGCAGGCTGGATGGGTCACGCAACACCATGTAGGCGGGCAGGTTTTGATTTTCGCTGCCAAGCCCATAGGTAAGCCAGCTGCCGAGTGCAGGTCGTCCGGCAATGGTTCGTCCACTGTTAAGCGCGTGTATGGATTGACCGTGGTTGTTAACGCCGGTGTGCATGCTACGGATAAGGCACAATTCGTCTGAAATTTCGCTGAAGCCTGGCAATAGCGAGGAAAAGTCCATGCCGCTTTGGCCATGTTTTTTGAATGACCATGGGCTGGGCATCACCTTGCTACTGGCTTGCGCGGCGTTGTCATATTTGATTTTCTCTGGGAAATCTTTGCCGGCCCATTTGTCGAGCAGCGGTTTTGGATCACACAAATCCACCTGGCTTGGGCCGCCCTGCATAAAAAATGAAACCATTGCCTTGGCCCGCGGCTGGTGGTGTGGATGCTTGGGTAATAGACTATGTTTAGTTGCCTCCAGATCTGGCTTCACGGGGTTTGCCAGTAAACCCTCGCGTTGCAAAAGCCAGGTGAAGGCAAGGCTGCCAATCCCCATGGCGTTTTGCGCAAGGAAATGTCTGCGACTGGAAAGTTGTTGGGTATTGTCAGTAGACATACACGAATCGATTCGCACTCATTAACGCCTGGCAAAAGTTGGCCAATGCGGTCAGCTCTGGTGTCTTGTCTTTGCGTTCTTTGAAAAGGGCGGTTTGCTGGTGAACAAACTTACGAGAATGTGAAAGTTCCGAGTCAGTCGCCGTTTGCCCAAAGGCGTGTTCCCAGCCGATTGCCAGCTGGGCATCGAGATCGTCGGTGGCCAGTTTTTGTAGTTTCGCAGCCATGTCTTTACTTTGGTCAACCACAAACAGGTTGTTCATGAAGATTAATGCCTGCGGTGCAACGGTTGAAACAGGCCTTTTGGTGCAGTTGGGCTCCATGGTGGGGGCATCAAAGGCATCCAGAAAGGAAAGTTTGAGGGATCTGCGAACCTGCACATAAAGGCTCCTCCTGAATTGTTCACCTTTAAGATCAACTTTTTTTCCGGTGGGTCGGTTGGCGCTATCAGTGGTGTTGACCCCCACAACGACCTGTCCATCTTCGTTTTCGGATACAGACACAGGTTTTCCGTGCATCTTTAGGTTTATACGTCCACTCAATTCTAGTATGGCGTCACGAACGATTTCGGCTTCCATACGGCGCACATTCATCCGGCCGAGCAGGCGATTGTCCGGGTCAATTTTATCTTGCCGGACGCTTCTAAGGGTAACCTGACGGTAGGTCTGACTGGTCATAATGAGCTTGTGCAGGCGCTTGAGACGCCACCCGTTTTTCATGAAATCGGTGGCCAGCCAGTCAAGCAACTCAGGATGACTGGGAAGTTCACCAAGCTTACCAAAGTCTCCTGGGGTATTGACGATACCTTGTCCGAAGTGGTGCATCCAAAAACGGTTTACTAGTACGCGTGCAGTGAGCGGATGTTTGCCGTTGGTGAGATGCTTGGCAAATGTGATTCGCCTCCCAGTGGAGGGGAGGGTATTGTTGTTATCGGGAATGACATTTTCAGAGAAGGATACAACGGTGAGATCTGATGGCTTTACTACATCCTTGGGTTGATCGTGGTTACCACGAAAAAAAACGTGTGTTGAAGGCGGGGTTGCCGAGGGTTCGGTTAGGGCACGGATGTAAGGTTCTTCCGGCTTGGTGGCACGGATATCCTTGGCCTTTTTTGCCATGTCATCGAGCACTTTTTTGCTGAGCGCTTCCTTGAAAAACTTGATGCGTTCGTCGATATGCTTCAGTTCCTCTGTCCCCTCAGGATCGTGTTTCGCTAGGGACTTTTCATCGATTTTAAGATCTTCTTTATCGGCAAGTTTTTCGCGTGTTCGTTTAAGGAACTTTTCTAGACTCTTTTTACGTTTGGTGGTGAGCTTGTTGATTTCTTCGTTGTATTCACGATCATAAAGATATAGCGATCCTGCGCTGATTTGGCGCACGCTGGGATATTTTTTTAGCAACGCGTTTTGAGCGGCGGTTCGGTTTTTTGAGTCGGTTCGGTACGCTTTACGTAGTGGGTTTCGTGCTTCTTCAGGGATTGTCTCAAGCTTCCAAGTGAGTGTTTGTTCTATAAAAAAGTCTATTTTCTTCTGACGCGCAGTATCGATCTTCTTGGCCTTTGTCTCAATATCTGAGGATTTTTTACGGTCGGCATCAGTGTAGAGAGTGATCCGGCGACTGCTGGGGGCTAGCCATTTCTTTGGATTGAGGGCGGGCTCAAAGATTGCGCGCAGTTGGTAGTAATCACGTTGAGGAATTGGGTCATAACGGTGATCGTGGCATTGAGCGCATCCCACGGTCATGCCCATCAGCGAGGTAGACACGATCTTGAGCGTTTCGGCCATCACCTGATTGCGCGCCTCGTCGTTGTTTACTGAGCCGGTGCCATCAGGCGCCATGCGCAGGAAACCGGTGGCGGTGAGCCGGTTGATTTGCTCGGGTTTTAATTCCTTGTAAGGTGGCTTTACCATCTCATCGCCGGCGAGTTGCTCGGTGATGAATTGATCCCAAGGGATGTCCTTGTTGAAGGCATTGACCACGTAATCGCGATAACGCCATGCCCACGCGCGCTCTGTATCCTTCTCATTATAGCCCTCGGAATCGGCGTAGCCGGCTACGTCCAGCCAGTGCCGGCCCCAACGTACACCGTACTGTGGTGAGGAGAGCAGGCGGTCAATGAGCTTGGAGTAGGCTTCAGGCGATTGGTCCTCAATAAAGTTTTTGATCTCTCCCCGTGTGGGCGGTAAACCGATGAGGTCAAATGTAGCACGTCGGATGAGCGTGCGTTTGTCGGTTGGTGGCGAGAAATTAAGGCCTTTGACCTTTAGCTTGCGAAGGATAAAGGCATCGATGGGGTTCTTTGTATCTTTTGGCACAGGCGAGTTCTTGATTGGCTGGAACAGCCAGAAATTGCGTTCTTCCTCGGTGATTAGCACTGAATCCGGATCCTCCGGTTCAGGTCGCGAGGTCTTGGCCCCTTGCGTAATCCACTCACTGATCCGAGCAATGTCTTCATCAGCGAGTTTGGCTTGTCCTTTGGGCATCTTGCCACTGCGAATATTTTGCAGAAGTAGACTTTTGTTGGGTTGTCCGGCCACGATGGCTGGCCCGTGTTCACCACCGTCCAGAATCAGGTGGCGCAATCGCAGATCGAGGTCACCTTTGAATTTGCCATCCTCACCGTGGCAATGAAAACAATGCGCTTTTAGAATCGGCCGGATATCTTTCTCAAATAGGATGGGTTTGGCCTGCAATTGGACAAAATTGCTCAGCAGGAAAATGGCGACAAAAACTCTCATTTTATGCAACCAGTAGACTTTAACGGTTTGAATGAAATTCGACAATATGTAAACCAATCTCATTTTGTGAGAAGGGGTGAGCTGCATATTTTCGATAACCATCGTAACACTGCAAAGAAAGCAGAAAAGTCTCGGATTCTTAGGACAAAATAATCCGTCGCTTGCTGTACAACAGATGGCTGACTAGGGCTCTTAATCGTACTGGGATGGCTTACCGTTGGCAGTTTCAATTTGTCAGGTTAATTAAAGGTACTTAAATTGATTAACCTTGCCCGCGATTACAACTGTGGTAAATTGATTTGAGGGGATTGGTGGCTTTTGGTTGTCACCCTGACCTTGTTTAAAACATGTCGGCACCGCCTGCACCACAGCCGCCTCCGGGAGCAGCCCCACCTACGGGAGGACCGCCTCCTCCGGCTGCAGCTGCGCCTACGCAGAAAAAAGCTACCGTCCGAATTGGGCTTCCTCCCAAACCTGACGCTAAGAATACCATACGAATTAGTTTGCCGGGAAAAGGTGGCGGAGCCCCTGCACCTGGCGGAGCCCCTGCACCTGGCGGAGCCCCTGCATCTGGTCCACCGGCGACTCAGCGTGTTGTTCTTCCTGGCACTGCTCCTAGTGGAGCTCCAGCACCCGTACCGGCACCTGGCGGAGCGCCTGCACCCGTACCGGCAC
>CAZHJW010000001.1:134853-150749 GCA_964533265.1 uncultured Pedosphaera sp. | reverse complement strand
GTCATATCCTTTTTGGCCCCAAACCTGCCCACTGATTTCCGCATTAATATCTCCTCGGTAGCCCAGTTTTGCTGATAAGCTCATTAGTTTTGCATAATTAATCTGACCACTTGCCCCCGGGATCACAAAGCGCGGTTTGCCATCTTTAATGATGGTATCCTTCACATGGATAAACCGCGTGTGAGGGATCATGGTTTTAAGGGAGCCTTCAAAATCGATATTCCGGTGGATGAAGTGGCTGTAATCATAGGCGAGTTTTAACCAGGGGCTTTTGACTTCCTTGGCGAGCCAAACCGCATCCTCAGGTCGGTTGACTGCGCCAAACCGGTGGGGTTTTAGGCAAACAACGGTCTTGCTGGCTTTTCCAGCCTCAGCCCAGTGGCGAAGGTTGTCTGTGAATTCGTTTTTTACCTCCGCCCACTTGCCTCCCCCACCAACCGATTCAATAACTGGTGGGTTATCTGGGCATAGGTCGTGACCCATCTGGCCAGCTTCTCTGATTTTCGCAATGCTTATCTTTTGCTCCCCATTCAACTTAATATTAATCATGAGAGAGGTCAGTTTAAGATCTAAATCGCCAAGTAAAATCCGGAGCTCTTTTCTCCGTTTTGCCGTCATGTTTTTTGGAGCCGCATCCCAACCGTCATTGAGGCAGAGCTCAACTGAATCATAGCCGATCTTGGATAATTGCCTCAGTGCCTCTTCAGTCTTCAGGGTTTTCATGCCATACAAGCTGAATCCAAGGGTTAGGGAAGGGTGGCGACGTTCTTTCCTTGCGCCAAGGACTCGAAGAGATCCAAGGGCGAATGAGGTTTGCAGGAAATGGCGGCGATTCATTTTGCGACAGCAATTAAATGTGTGTAGGTGCGTATATACATTCGGTCGTTGGCAATAGCCGGAGTTGCATTGCAGCGTTGGTCTAAATTGTTTTCAGCTAAAATTTCGAATTTGCCGTCACCGCGCATCACGATCATTTTGCCGTTGGAGTCGATGCAATAGATAATTCCATTTGCTGCCACTGGACTGCTGAAGAATTTCCCGCTTCTCACAGTCCTTTCATTCCAGTGAATCTTCCCCGTTTTAGCCTCCACGCAGGTTACGATTCCCTGATCGTTCCAGAGAAACAGGTTCTTGCCGATAAGTAATGGGGTGGGAATGTGTGGCACACTTTTTTCAATACGCCATGCTTCCTCCATCAATTTTCCCTTGGGCCGTAAGGCGACAATGTGTTTGAGCTTGGTGACAAAACCGCATGTGCCGATGACCAAATCTCCTGCTGTGATGGGTGAGCCAATAGCTCGCTCCTTGGAGGACTGGTTGAAGACCGAGTTCTCCCAAACCACCTTGCCGTTTGTGGGATTGATTCCGGTGATGCCATGTGTCCAGTTGGTAAATATAAGTTCTTCCTCCCGGTCAGGAGCGGTGTAGGTGATTGGGGTGCTGTAGGTTAGCCGTTTGCTCTCTCTTGGGGTTTCCCAAACAACTTCCCCATTACTTTTATCCAGAGCGATAAGCGAGCTATCTCCGTCCTGATCATTATTTAGAATAAGAAGATTCTTGTGGATAATGGGCGAGGCCCCAAATCCATGTCCGCCTTTAACGGCCCCCAGGTCTTTTTTCCAGATAAGTTTTCCGGCATGTGAGATGGCTGCAAGTGAAAGATTATCGGGTGTTCCCCAGCTGAAATAAACGTGCTCAGAGTCTGATGCAGGAGTACTTGAGGCGAAGCTATTTTGCTTATGGTGTTTATGTTTTATGGCAGCAAATTTTATAGACCACAGAATCTTTCCTGTATTGGCATTGATGCCCACGGGGATGCGGGACCCTTCTTGTTCATCAGCACACAATAGGAAAATAGAATTTCCCCAAACTACGGGGGAGCCATGGCCGGTAGCAGGGAGGGGGGTTTTCCACTGAATATTCTCAGGAGACCATTTGACAGGGATTTGAGAACGGCTGATACCCGCTCCATTTGAGCCCCTAAATCTTGGCCAGTTTTCGCCGGTTGCGACATAAGAGATACAGAGTCCACATATAATCCAAAGAAACTGATGGTGCACAACGGGGATGGTATCGTTTGCGGTTCAAACTGCCAAGTGACAATGATTCGGCTTGCACCTTGAGTCTGTTGGACGATGATGGCCGCATGAAATTGTTACACATCCTATGCCTATGCCTATTATGGGTGCATCCTGCGCAGGCAGATGAGAAGGAACAAGAGAAACGCAATGCGGCCTTGGAAAAGATGTTGTCAGGAACAAAGTTCATAGGTGTTTTTACCATTGATGGTCAGGAGGGGGTTCCAGCGAAGGAAGAATACACGATAAAGAGCGTCAAAAAATTGACGAAAGGGGATATCTGGGTTTTTCAGGCTCGTATCAAATATGGGAAACAAGATGTCACACTTCCGGTTCCAGTGCCCATCAAATGGGCAGGGAAAACTCCAGTGATAGAAATGGATAACCTTAAAATTCCACTGTTGGGAACCTTTAGCGCTCATATTGTGATTGACGATGGAAAGTATGCGGGGACGTGGAAGCACGGTAAGGTTGGTGGTCATATGTTTGGTGTAGTCGAGAAAGTTAAGGAGTTAGATAAGAACTAATTAAGCTCATGAAGGTAAAAGTTATTTCATTAAGCCTCTTGTTACTTGGTGCGATAGAGGGGCTTCAGGCTCAGGTTAAATTGGATGGGGAGGATCAATTCCTTTCCCGCGTTAGGCAGTTAACCATTGAAGGGAAGCGCAGTGGAGAAGGGTATTTTTCAGAAGACGGGAAAAATATTATTTTCCAGAGTGAAAGGGAGGCGGGTAATCCGTTTTATCAAATATACAACATGAGTCTGGAAACAGGAGATGTGAACCGCGTGTCGCCGGGAGCCGGCAAGACAACATGTGCCTTCTTTAGGCCGGGAACCCAGGAAGTATTGTTTGCCAGCTCCCATTCTGATCCTGAGGCGATTAATAAGCAAAATTCAGAATTAGAGTTTCGCGCTTCGGGTAAGACGCGGCGTTATTCTTGGGATTATGATGAGCGCATCGACATATGTACTTCAAGGCGTGACGGTAAAGGATTGAAGCGTCTGACGACAGCTTTAGGTTATGATGCTGAAGGGGCGTATTCGCCCGATGGCAGCAAGATTGTTTTTTGCTCCATTCGTGACGCTTATGGAAGGGAAGATTTCACCGATAAGGAGAAGGTGAAGCTAAAGTATGATCTCTCTTACTTTGGCGAAATTTACATAATGAATGCTGATGGTTCTGGGCAGAAGAGACTCACATTTCTGCCGGGATACGATGGCGGCCCGTTTTTTTCACCCGATGGTAAGCGCATTATTTGGCGTCATTTTTCCGAGAAAGGTGACACGGCCGACATTTTCACTATGAATCTTGATGGGAGTGATATCCATCGTCTAACGGAATTTGGGGCCATGTCTTGGGCTCCTTACTTTCATCCCAGTGGTGAGTATGTCGCTTTTTCTTCCAACAAACTCGGGTTTACGAATTTTGAGGTTTACTTGGTGGATACAGCGGGCACGCGGGAACCTGTTAGGGCGACTTTCACTGATGGTTTTGATGGTTTGCCGGTTTTTTCGCCAGACGGAAAGCAGTTGATGTGGACTTCCAATAGAACTGAGAACGAAAAATCGCAGCTCTTCATCGGCAAATGGGATCATGAATCGGCCTTGGTTGCATTAGGTAAATCAAAAAAAATCAAGGTGACCCCGTTAAGTTTGCCAGATGCCCAATTAAAGGTAGCGACATCACAAAAATTGGAATCAGCAATTACTCAGGCTGACATAAGAGCGCAGGTTGAATACTTGGCTTCGGATGATCTGGAGGGCCGTTACACTGCTTCACCCGGGATTAAGAAGGCTGCGGATTATATTATAGACCAGGTTAAATCTCTTGGGCTACAGCCCGCAGGCAAGGACAAGTCTTACAGGAATCCCATGTCCTTCAAATTTGGAGTAGATGTCATCAAGGAGGAGAATGAGTTGGTCTTGGTTGGAAAAGACGGAAAGGAGACTCGTTTTGAGGTTGGGAAAGACTTCAGCCCTTTATCTTTCACAGTAAATAACACTGTTGAAAGTGAGGTTGTCTTTGGGGGTTACGGATTGGCGGTCGCAGGAAAACCAGGTGAAGGCTATGATTCCTATGCCGGGCTTGATTGCACCAACAAAGTGGTGATCGTGCTACGATATGTGCCAGAGGGGGTGAGTCAAGATAGGCGCCAGAAATTGATGCGAAGTGCTGCATTGCAGTACAAGGCCACAGTAGCCGGTCGGCACGGGGCAAAGGGAATTATCATTGTGGGAGGCCCGAATTCCAAGAATTCTAATAAGTTGATCCCGGTTAATCTCGACCGGAGCGCGGCAAGTAGTGGCGTGGTTGCATTGTCTGGAAGCCACAAGTTGGCAAATGCTGTTTTTGCTGCAGCAGGCAAGGGTGTCATAAAGACTGTGCAGGATGATTTGGATAAGGAGAATCCTCATAAGCCCTTTAGTTATCCATTAGCTGGGACAAAAATTCGCGTAAAGACAGCGGTTAAGAAGGTCGAGCGTCATGACTATAATGTTATTGCGGTTTTGCCGCCGGGAGTAGAAACGGATGAACCAGAATACGTGATGATCGGGGCTCATTATGATCATTTGGGCTACAATGATGGATCATTGCAGCCAAAGGGAGGAAACCCGGGGCGCATTCATAACGGGGCTGATGATAATACTTCCGGCACGGTGACATTACTTGAATTAGCTGCCTGGTTGGCTGAGGAGCGGGAGAAGAACCCCAATAAATTTAAGCGGGGAATTATTTTCTGCTGGTGGACCGGAGAAGAAATAGGGCTTCTAGGTTCAGCTCAATACGCCAAGAAGCCACTGATCCCCTTCAAACAGGTTACTTCCTACATCAATCTGGACATGGTGGGCCGGATGAAAAAGAACCAATTGATCATGCAGGGTATCGGTACATCCAGCGTTTGGAAAAAATTAATTGAAAAACGTAATGTTGCCGCCGGATTCAGTCTGAAGCTTCAGAATGATCCTTATCAGCCAACGGACATCACTTCGATCTATCCAAAAGGTGTGCCCTCTATCTGTCTCTTTACAGGCCTGCATAAGGATTATCATAAGCCCACCGACGACCCAGATACGCTTAACTACGAGGACATGCAAAGACTGACGGAGTTTACCGGGCATTTGATGTTGGATTTGGTTGGTGAAATGAAACGTCCAGATTACATTAAAGTAGAACGTGGCAATCGAGGCAGAGGGACCCGTAACGAAATGAAGGCTTATACCGGTGTGATCCCGGACTATGCTTCAGAAGAAAAGGGTTTACTTATTAATGATGTGCGTGCGGGAGGGCCGGCCGATAAGGCAGGAATCAAGGGTGGGGATATCGTGGTGCAATTTGGCGCAAAAAAGATCAACAATATCTACGACTACACTGAGGCCTTGAACGATATTAAGATTGGTAAACCAGTGAAAGTGATTGTGACGCGCAAGAAGAAGAAGGTGGAACTCACAATTACACCTGAAGCGAGAAAGTAGAGTTATTCTACAATCTTTGAAAAAGGTCCAACAACCGTTCCCGATTGAATCCGGGAGGATTTTTGTTCAATAACCAGCGAACATCATCCTTTGCTTTTGAGTTCTGTTTAAGCTTCATATACATTAAAGCTCGGTTGAGTCTTTCTTGTGGTGCATTTGGTTCCAGTTTTAATAGGGTGTTTAGATAGCGAATGACGGTTTTGGGCTCTTCAGAACTATTACCGATTGCGATAAGGTTTCGGAGCATTCGTAAAGCGATATCCTTTTTAGTGGCAGGGATTAAATGTTTATCAAGTAATCGAATGCCTGATGTGTTGAGCACTAGTTTTTCGGCTTCCTTTCGTGTTATGATTTGCCCCCCATTATAGACGTCGATGATCAGCGGGTTTGAGTCTTTTTCTATTCTTCCAACTGTAAAGTGGCCCGGCAGCGGTAGTCCTTGCAAATGCATGTCGAGGTGCTCAGCAATTTCAAGGTAAAGAACCGAGAGGGTAATGGGAATGCCTTCCCGATCATCGATGACTTCATTGAGGTAACTGTTGGAACGGTTGTAATAATCTCCTCGACTGCCATGAAAGCCGTTTTGGCGGAATAAATACGAGCCGATGGCCTTCAGCTTGGCTCGCTCACTTGCGCTTGGCTTCAGTTCAGAATGGATGGTTTTCGCCATGTCTTCAACGGAGTTGAGATAGTGTTCGATCTCAATTTCACTATTGTCTAGGCGCGCGATAAGAAGGGCAGCGCGAAGCAGGTTGATATCCTGTTCCGGTTGTTTCATTTCCTTTGCAAGTTCATCCTGAGTCGAACTCTCCTGGACCGTTTCGGCGAGGTTGCGTAACTGTTTCGCTTGGGTTTCAAGAGATTTTGCACGCTTAAGAAGAATTGCCTGGTTCAAGGCAGGGTTTAATTTTAATGAATCTATTTCTTCAATTGAGAACTCATCTTTTGGTTTAATTAGGGCGATCATCTTATCGAGTTTGGCTAATAATTTGGCGGGGGGAAAGGTGGTTGGCAGGATTTTGCCGTGTCGGAATTTACGAAACTCCGCATTTGTATTACGAAATTTAGCTAACCCTATGCGGCCTGAGCCAAGATTGTTGTCTTCGAAAGAAAACACCTCTTGGCCGTTCACGAAACAGTGTATTAGGCCGACTTCATGTCGTACCTTTATTGTATTCCATTCGCCCTTTTTATAGTGCGCAGTGTCCAGATCTTTAAGAATTGACCAGTCAAGAACAGTGGGGCCGTCAAATCTTGTAAGTCGCAGTTTTCCGGCAGTCGGATAAAATCCGTAATGTATTTGACCTCCATCTGCTCCGAAGACAAGTCCTGCAGCGCCGGATTCATCATCTAATTTTACCATTACTTCCAATTCATACGGCATGGAAGGGGCGTTGGATCTCGAAAGGCATAATGAGCGCCCTCCGAAGCCGCTTCCAATTCCTTTTACTGTAATCCTCCCAGCTCTCTGTTTCCATTCTGCGCCCATGAGGGGCTGCCATTGTTGATCGTTGAGAGCGCCAATGGTTAGCCAGCGATTCATGGGGACTGGGTTCGGTTTATCAATGAGGCGCTTAAGGGCATCGATGGGCATGGCAAATCCGAGATTTGCGGTGACGGTTGATTTCATGGTCATGATGCCTTGGATTCGTCCGTGCCTGTCCAGTATAGGGCCACCACTGTTGCCAGGTTCAACAGGAATGGCGAGTTGGAGCATTATGCCTAATTCCATTTCACGGCGTGCTGATAGAACGCCTTGAACAACACTGCTAGTGAGTCCCATAGGGTTCCCTAGAGCGATAATGGGGTCGCCTTGGGTGAGTGTATTTGAGTTTCCAAGCGGAAGAGGTTTTAGGTCGCCATCCTTAATTTTTAGAATAGCTAAATCTCGTTTTCTGTCGGTGGAATAGACAGATAGAACTTGAAGTTTTTTGCCTTTGGCTGTGCGAACATGGATCGGGCGTGCCTCACCAATGACATGTAGGCATGTAGCAATCATATCCTTGGAAATGGCAAAACCTGTTCCAGTCCCATCTTGAGCGTTGCCGCGTCCTCCGTGGATGACGGTAACCAGTGATTGCTTGGCCTCTGCTGTCAGTGTTTTGACCGATTTAACGGCTGGAGGAGTTTGGCTAATGGTTGAGAAGGAAAGGCCGGTAAAGAAAATGGCGGTGATCAATCTCATTTGGTTAAATTTTGGTCAAATAACAAGGTCGAGCGAGAGTTTTTTATTCAGGATGTATCAGGAAAAACAAATTGCCAGTACGGGGAAAATGACTAGGCTCCATCGCATGAAGATCAATCCTCAGATAGAAGCTATCGATTGCTGTGAGACCTCCCGACGTGAATTCATTAAAAAGGCAGGGGCAGGCCTTGCTAGCGTTGCCGCTGCCCCATTACTTTTGGCAAAAAAATCTGTAATTCATCCAGAAACGCAGGTAACGAGTCTTTACAAAACTCTTACAGAGAAGCAACGCGAGGCCGTTTGTTTTTCGTGGAATCATCCGCTGCGCAACAGAGTTGAAAATAATTGGCACATACAGAAAAAATTAGCTGTCGGAGACATGGAAGATGACCAAATTGAAATGGTTAAAAATATCTTTAATGGACTGCACAGTGATGAATATCGAAAGGTTGTATACGATCAGGTTGTTCATGATTCTCCTGGTGGCTTTGATGATAGTGCGATCGCAATTTTTGGTGAGCCTGGGACGGGTAAATTCGAGCTAGTTTTCACTGGAAGACATGTGACTAGGCGATGTGATGGGGATTCACTTGATGGAGCAGCTTTTGGCGGGCCAATTTTCTATGGTCACGCTGCAAAGAGTTTCAATGAAAAGGCAGATCATGAAGGTAATGCCTATTGGTTTCAGGCCAAACGTCCAAATGAATTGTTCAAAGCCTTAGATGGTAAACAACGCAAAACCTGCCTTCTAGGGAAATCGCGGGGCGAACACGGGACAAAAACGGTTGAGTTAACAGGCAAAAATGAGGGCCTTCCGGGGCTTCGGGCTGCTGAGATGAGTAAAGATCAGCAGGGTTTAATGCGAGAGGTCATGAAGGATATGCTGGCACCATTCCGCAAAAAAGATGCGGATGAATCAATGAAACTGATTGAGAAGAACGGCTTTGAGAATCTTCACATAGCTTATTATAAAGATGAAAATATAGGTAAGGATGAAACATGGGATGTATGGCAAGTGGAGGGGCCTACTATGCTTTGGTATTTCCGTGGAAAACCACATGTGCATACGTGGTTGCATATTCGAGATAAGGCTTGAGAAGGTCCAGTTTAAGCAGGGCTCGGGTTTTTGACCGAGTCTTTGCTTTTGCGCAAATGTTTGAGCTGATTTAGGCAATCTGAATAGAGGTTAATAATCAGGGGTCTGCTATACAGATGAATTGGATTCAGGTATTGGGGGGTGTTCTGTTGTTTGTTTCGACATGTCAAGGAGCGGATGTGTTGAAGTATTCGTTCAAGAAGGACATCCTCCCGATACTTGAGGAATACTGCTATAAATGCCACGGCGATGGGCAGAAAAAAGGAGGTTTGGCCCTTGATGAATATAAATCTGAAGAGGATGTGCGGCAAGATTACAGGCTTTGGGAGCAGTTAAATAAAATTGTTTCAGCCGGCAAAATGCCACCGGAGGAAGCTAAAAAACGACTCCCTGGCTCCGAACAAAAGTTACTGGAGGAATGGACGCGCCATACTCTCGATACGTTTTATCAATCGGCTCCACCCGATCCGGGAAGAGTGACGGTGCGCCGCCTTAACCGGATCGAATACAACAACGTAATCCGTGATTTAATGCTGGTCGATTTCAGGCCGGCAAAAGATTTCCCGGCAGATGATTCAGGTCATGGGTTTGACAATATTGGAGATGTTCTGACTGTATCGCCTTTACTACTAGAAAAATATTTAAATGCGGCTGAGGAGATTGCCGCTAGAGCGATTGTTCTGCCAATGGATGGCGATCCTCAGGATTTAAAGAAACTAACGAATTTTCAAAAAAAATATTTCGAATATCCGATCGAGCGACATTTCCGAAGGCGAGCTGCTGAAGCATTTCTTAGGAAATTTGTGCGGCGCGCTTATCGACGTGAAGTATCCGACTTGGAGATCAATCGCTTGATGGTCTTGGTTAAGAGAGGGTCGGATCAGGGGAGGGGGTTTGAGGAAGGAATACGTGTAGCAGTGACGGCTGTACTGCTGTCTCCACACTTTCTATTTAGATGGGAGCTTGATGGGGCTCCGAGCAATCCTAAGGCTATGAGGCGATTGAATGAATATGAATTGGCCTCTAGGCTTTCATTTTTTTTATGGAGGAGCACGCCTGATGATCATCTGTTGGACTTGGCAAAAAAAGGTGATCTTCGCAAGCAAATCGACAGGCAGGTCAAACGGATGCTCCGTGATAAATTGGCAGACGGTTTAGTTAAGGATTTTACTGGGCAATGGTTGGAGTTGCGTAATTTGGATGTATACAGGCCCGACAAGAAACTTTTCCCCACATATACAGTAGAGTTGAGAGATGATATGAGGAAAGAAACACAGTTACTTTACTCTCATGTGCTGAAAAATAATCTGAGCATTATGGAGCTTTTAAGTGCCGATTATTCATTTATTAACGAACGTTTAGCATCTCATTATCAGATAAAAAATGTGCAAGGGCCTGAGTTTAGATTAGTTTCTTTAAAGAGCGTTCAGCGTCGTGGGATTCTTGGGCATGGAAGTATACTGACTATCACCAGTGATCCTAACCGCACCTCAATTGTAAAAAGAGGAAAGTATGTGCTGGAAAACATCCTAGGAAGCCCGCCGCCATCACCACCACCCAATATGCCCAGTCTTGAGGATGCGGGAGGTGAAAGTGAATCTCTTAGGGAAAGAATGATTCAGCATCGTTCTAATGTGGTTTGTGCCTCTTGTCACGAGAAGATGGACCCTATTGGTTTTGCGCTTGAGAATTATGATGCCATAGGTCGTTTCCGATTATTAGATAATGGGAATAAAATTGATGCGAGCGGCATTCTTGATTCAGGAGAAAAATTTAAGGATTTCAGGGATTTGCAACGTATTATTGCTGGCAAGAAAACTGATCTATATATAGAGAATTTAACGAAGAATATGTTGGTTTACGCCTTGGGGCGTGGATTGGAGTTTTATGATGAAAAAGTTGTTGATCGGATGGTAAAGCGACTAAAGAGTGCCGAATATCGTCATGATGAGTTAATTTTGGGTATTGTTAAAAGTTTACCTTTCGACATGAAGCGAGGAGAATCAGGGAATTAGACGGCTTGTTTTTTGAGCTGTTTTCAACTATCATACGTCTTATAGGTTATGAGGAAAGGAATTCAGATACCCAGAAGGACATTTCTTAGGGGGTTAGGAACCGCGATAGCGTTGCCCTCACTGGAGGCCATGTTCTCTTCGCGTTCAATGGCAGCGGGTTCTGTTAAGTTTCCAACCAGAATGGCATTCATTTATATCCCAAACGGAGTCATTCAGAATAAATGGAATGTTACGGAGGATGGTTCTGATTATAAATTTTCACCTACTTTGGAGCCGCTTTCGGATTTCCGGAAAGATATGGTTATTTTTAGCGGTCTAGCCCACGAGAAAGCAGAGGCTAATGGGGATGGGGCGGGAGATCATGCGCGCGCAAACGCTACTTTTTTAACTGGATGCCAAGCGCGTAAAACAAGTGGAGCGAATATCAGGTTGGGAGTATCGGTGGACCAGGTGGCGGCACAGAAACAAGGCAGTCAAACTCGGTTGCCTTCATTGGAATTGAGTAGTGATGGGGCTCGAATGAGTGGAAGATGTGACTCTGGTTACAGTTGTGCTTACCAGTTTAACTTGGCATGGAAAAATGACACAACCCCTTTACCCCCCGAATCCAACCCCCAAGCTGTATTCAATCGCTTATTTGCCGGGGGATCAAAAAAGGAGGCAGATGAGGCCAGCCAGCGCCGGAATATTCTGAGAAAAAGTGTTTTGGATTTTGCATTGGCGGATGCTAAGCAGCTTGAGGGTAGGCTCGGCTACACCGATAAGCGCAAGCTGAATGAATATCTTGAGTCGGTTAGAGAAATTGAAAAGCGGGTTGAGTCCGCATCTAAATCAAAATCAGAGTTGCCCAAGGGTTTTTCAAAGCCAATGGGCAAGCCCGGAGATTTTGGTGAACATGTGAAGCTTATGGGTGATATGATGGCTCTTGCGTTCCAAACTGATACGACTAGGATTGCGTCTTATTTATTGGCTCACGATGGTGACAATCGCAGTTATCCCAATCTTGGAGTGAGGCATGGGCATCATAGTATTTCACATCATGGCAATAACTCCGAAAAGGTTGCGGCCCTAGCCAAAATTAATAGATATCATTGCGCCCTGCTTGCTCACTTTTTGGGCAGGTTAAAATCAATCAAAGAAGGAGATGGAACTTTACTGGATCATTCAATGGTCATATATGGCGGCGCCATTGGCGATGGGAACCGTCATACCCATTATGATTTACCAGTTATATTGGCTGGCAAGGGCAATGGCGCGGTGAAAACGGGTCGTCACTTGGTGTATCCGAGGCATACCCCAATGGCTAATTTATTCCTCACCATGCTTGATATATTTGGAGCACCTACTGATCGTCTGGGGGACAGCTCGGGACGCCTCAAGGGATTGAGTTAATTATTTTTGGGCGACCAATAATAGTGTGACGAAATGCGGAGGTTCTTCTTCACGCGCTGCTTCAGTGATCAAGGAATTCGTGAACCCAGCATTTTCCGCCCATTCGTGTAACGTATTCTTTGGAAAGCCCAGCCAGTGATCTCCGTATAGTTTTTTGGCATTTTCAAACTGATGCTCCAATAGATCTAAAACTATAAGTCGTCCGTCGGGTCGTAGTATGCGGAACGCTTCTGACAAAGCTTTTTCTGGGCTTCGCGCGTGGTGCAAGGCATGGCTGAACAAGGCGACATCTACGCTTTTCGCTTTAAGCGGGAGAGATTCGATGTCTCCATGTATGAATTGTATATTTTTGAGGCCAGCACGTTTAGCTTTACGTTGGCCAAATTGCACAATTTTTTTTGAGTTATCCACACAAATTACTTTACGTGCGTTACGGGCAAGAAGTTCGCCCACAAGTCCTTCTCCGGAACCCAGATCTGCGATATCCAGAGGGGGAATCAGTCGGAGCAAAAGTTGACCGAGTGCCTGCCACGATCTGCCTGGGCCATATTTCTGATCAAATCTTCCAGCAACCTGATTAAAGTAGATGTGAGTTTGATCGTCTCGTTTCTCGACAATTCGTTTGAGGTTCCTTTTATCCTCTACGTGGAAGTCATTTTCTTTTGCCCCTTTAATGGCTAGCTCAACAGCCTGTATCGCGGAATCAGAAGTATTAGGATTAATCTTGTACACCGACTTTTTACCATCTTTACGGAAGTCGATAAGGTTGGCATCTTGCAAAATACCAAGATGAGTGGAAATTCGAGATTGTCCCAATCCAGTGATCTGCTGGAGTTCGTTTACAGAAAGCTCCTCAAGCGAAAGGAGGGCAATAAGCCTAATTCGGGTATTATCACTTAAGGCTTTGAGGTATTTGAGAATCTGACTCATTGAGGAGACTTTTGATTTGACCAATTTGAAATATTTAATATCTTCAAATCCGGATACGTCAATATGAAATTGATCATTCAGAGTACATATGGCTAAAAGTTACATTTTTTCATCCGAATCTGTTGGAGAAGGTCATCCCGATAAGGTTTCTGATACGATTAGTGATGCTATTCTTGATGCGTGCTTAGATCAGGATCGAAATAGCCGGGTAGCGTGTGAAACTTTAGTAAAAAGCAACGTCGTTTGTGTGGGAGGTGAGATCACAACGAAGGCCAGATTTGATTACGAGCAAATAATCAGAAGGGCAATTCGCGGAATTGGTTACGTTAATGAGGATGACGTTTTTCACGCTGATAAGGTTTTTATTAATAATTATCTCACAGCCCAGAGTCCAGATATAGCGCAGGGAGTAGACGCAAGAAAGGCGACGGGCAAGGCCACAGCTGAACAAGGAGCTGGAGATCAAGGACTAATGTTTGGCTACGCTTGCGATGAAACGCCCGAATTGATGCCGGCTCCAATAATGTTTTCGCATCGACTTGGACGACGATTAACCAAGCTACGCAAGTCAGGGGAGGTTGATTGGTTGCGACCTGATGCAAAGACTCAAGTGTCGGTAAAATATGTTGAAAATGTGCCCGTTGAAATCACTAATGTAGTCGTTTCTACCCAGCATGCAGCCAATGTTACCAACAAGACTATCCGTAACTTTATAACCAAACAGGTTATTGAGAAAGTGATTCCCAAGAAAATGTTTTCTCGAAATACTCAAATATTAATTAACCCAACGGGTCGTTTTGTCACCGGAGGGCCTGAAGGTGATAGTGGGTTAACCGGGCGCAAAATTATCGTTGATACTTACGGGGGAATGGGGAGGCATGGTGGTGGTGCCTTTAGCGGGAAGGACCCCAGTAAAGTAGATCGCAGTGCAGCCTACATGGGTAGATATGTCGCCAAGAATATTGTCGCTGCTGGGTTAGCGTCTCGGTGCGAATTGCAGTTTGCTTATGCAATCGGTTATCCAAAACCTGTGTCGGTTCATGTGGATACCTTTGGGACAAACCAGGTGTCAGAAGCCAAAATTGTTAGGGCAGTGAATAAGGTGTTTAAGTTTAAGCCAGCAGATATCGTTAAACAGCTTAAACTGCTGCGACCAATATACTCACTCACCACCAACTATGGCCATTTTGGAAAAATTCATAAGGATATAACGTGGGAAAAAATCGATAAAGTTGCCGCTCTTTTGCGGGCTGTTAAATAGGGTTAATAATAGTAATGACAACAATTATGGAACACGAAACGGATTACAAGGTCAGGGATATTAATTTGGCGGAATTTGGGCGTAAAGAAATTGCGATCGCTGAAAAGGAAATGCCCGGCCTCATGGCTACGCGTGAAAAGTACGGTCCTTCAAGGCCTTTGTCTGGGGTTAAGATCATGGGATCATTGCATATGACAATTCAGACCGCTGTTTTAATCGAGACCTTAATTGAGCTGGGTGCGGATGTTCGTTGGTGTTCATGCAATATTTTTTCTACACAAGATCACGCTGCGGCAGCGATTGCAGAGGCGGGGGTGCCTGTTTTTGCCTGGAAGGGGGAAACTTTGGATGAATATTGGGACTGCACCTTTCAAGCGCTTACTTGGCCTGATGGTACTGGGCCGGACCAGATTGTAGATGACGGAGGGGATGCAACGCTTTTAATTCATAAAGGTGTCGAGTTGGAGAATGGAAGTGATTGGGTGGATAGCGATTCGGAGAGTGAAGAGGAACAGGTCATTAAGAATCTTCTCAAAAAGGTTCAACTTGATAAGCCGGGACATTGGGCTCCGGTAGCAAATGCGATTACCGGGGTTTCTGAAGAAACGACAACTGGAGTACACAGGTTGCTGCAGATGGAAGAACGAGGGGAGCTTCTTTTTCAAGCGGTGAACGTGAATGATTCGGTGACCAAGTCCAAGTTCGATAATGTGTATGGGTGTCGGCACTCTCTAGTAGATGGCATTAAGCGTGCCTTAGATGTTTTGATTTCCGGGAAGGTTGCCATGGTTTGCGGATACGGGGATGTCGGTAAAGGTTCATCGGAATCTTTGGCAAATGAACGCGCCCGAGTAATGGTTTCAGAAATAGATCCAATTTGCGCTCTTCAAGCCTGTATGGCTGGATATGAAGTCACAACTATTGAGAATGCGTTGCCTGTGGCTGATATATATGTCACCACAACCGGCAATAAGGATATCATTACCGCTGACCATATGGCCCGCATGAAAGATCAGGCCATTGTCTGTAATATTGGCCATTTTGATAATGAAATTCAGGTATCTGCACTAGAGGAGATAGATGGAGTCACCCGAGAGGTTATCAAAGATGATTCTATACCGGGTGGGCCTGTCACGCGTTATTCCTTCCCTGACGGACATTCTATTTATCTTCTTGCTGAAGGTCGCTTAATCAATCTTGGCTGCGCGACTGGCCATCCGAGTTTCGTGATGTCCAATAGTTTTACAAATCAAACTATTGCTCAGATTGATATCCGAAATAACCCTGACAGAAAGATCAGTGTATACCGCTTAAGCAAAGAACTTGATGAAGAGGTAGCTCGTTTACATCTTGGCAAGTTGGGAGCCAAGCTCACAAGGCTTTCAGATGAACAGGCTGAATATATTGGTGTGTCTGTTGACGGCCCCTATAAACCTGAGCATTACAGGTATTAATCTTAAGGCG
>CAZHJW010000001.1:0-134753 GCA_964533265.1 uncultured Pedosphaera sp. | reverse complement strand
ATAAATAATGTCCCCAATGGTCACCGGGCCTTTCTCCGCACGAATATTGGCAGGGCAAAAGAGCTGCGTCAGGGGGTGATTCGGTCAATTCAAGAACCTAAGATTCAGCTGGAAAGAGGGTGGCGCGATGTTCCCATGACCAAGGTGGGCGATGAGTGGGAGGTTGTATTTGCGTTATCAGAGGTGGGGTTTTTTCAGTCAAAAGCTTATGCCTGTGATACTGAAGGAGGGCAATTTTGGCCCGAGGGGGAAAATATAGGTCTGTCAGTTCAGCCTGATTCTTGTCGTACGGCTAACACTATTTATTGTGCTTTCCCCAGGATGTTTGGACCTAATAAGACTCTTAATGACACTGTTTCTCAGACGAATGATAAGAGTGTCAATTCTTTGGATGAACAGGCATATACTGTTATTCCTCCTAGTGGGACATTCCGTTCACTTAAATCAGATTTGCCTCATATAATCGAAAAACTTGGGTGCCGAATACTTCATTTACTTCCCGTGGGGCCGACGCCTACGACTTATGCTCGAATGGGCCGATTTGGAAGTCCTTATGCTAGCGGGGATCTTACTTCGATCGATCCGGCTTTGGTTGAATTTGATAAGCGCACCACCGGCGTGGAGCAGTTCTGTGAATTAACTGATGCCGCTCATGGATATGGAGCTCAGGTGTTTGTTGATTTAGTCATAAACCACACGGGATGGGGGAGCACGTTACAGAATGAACACCCAGAATGGTTCCTGCGCGAGCCCAATGGAGATTTCGCTAGCCCTGGGGCGTGGGGAGTGACATGGGGGGATCTTGTGGAGTTAGACCCCAATCATAGTGGTCTATGGGAACATTTGGCGGAGGCTTTTCTTACATGGTGCCGACGCGGTGTGGATGGGTTTCGTTGTGATGCCGGCTACAAGGTTCCTATGCCTGTTTGGCGTTACATTATTGCTCGCGTACGCGAGGAATTTCCTAACACTATTTTTCTTCTCGAGGGATTAGGGGGAGGATGGGATGATACTTCAGGTTTATTAACACGTGGGGGAATGCAGTGGGCTTATTCAGAGCTATTTCAAGAATATGATGGGCCAAGAGTCGCTGCGTATTTGGATCATGCACATTCTCAAAGCGCGAGTGTCGGCACGTTGATTCATTACAGCGAAACACATGATAATGACCGGTTATCGGCTAAGGGGAAAGCTTGGTCGTTAATGCGCAATCGCCTTTGCGCGCTAAGTAGTGTTACTGGAGGCTACGGCTTTACCAATGGTGTTGAATGGCTTGCGCAGGAGCGAGTGAATGTCCATTCAGCCAGAGGATTGAACTGGGGTGCGGAAGAGAATATCGTCAAAGAACTTTCTCAATTAAATGGTTTACTTTCAAGTCACCCCTGTTTTTTTGATGGAGCAACACTCTCGCGGATCAGCGGGGATGAGTCTCCCGTTTATGCGCTTCGCCGTGTTTCTTTTGATTCAACACGTGAACTATTAATTTTGGCCAATACGGATGAGAAATTAAGCCGAAAATTTACGTACAAAGGTGAGGGCTTAATGGATCTTATATCCGGCCAAAAGGTTGAATCTAATGACGGAACTATCACTTTGAATCCCTCCCAAGTCTTGTGTCTCTCGAGGGAAGGTGACTCTGATTGCAAGGATTTGACCTATGCAATCAAACGTTCTCAGGCGGCATGGGCATTGCAAAGTCTTTCTCATCGGTTTGAACCTGAGGAAATCGGAAAATTAAGTTGGCGTCAATTAGCCGATGCTGCTGCTCGTGATCCTGAAGGTTTCATTTCATCCATAACATACGCCCAGTCTGTAGAAGATGTGGTGGAGGCAATGCATTCTGGATTTCAAATGGAACGGTACCCTCTGCTCAGCATATGGAGATCAACAGATATCTCGCGTGTCCTGCCGCTTCCTTCAGATCACTGGCTGTTAGTCACAGATCCCAAACCTTTTAGAGTTAGCTTTGGTTTAGAGCACGCTGAATCCGTGCAAATGGATGAAGGTCACGTCGCCGCGTTTAGTCCCGATAATTGTATTGGGGATCATTCAATTACATTGCGTCGGCTACAAGAAAATGCTTTTCCATATAAAGGGCTCATAAGAAGACTGCCTGATACCCCTCTTGAAGAGCGTGTGGAAATTGATTCAATACGTTCTCAATGTACGGAAACTGGACGTTCATCGGTGTTGCTGACTAATGGCAAGGGCGCAATGGCTCGCATGGCAGTTGACTTGGGTAGGATTGAATCTAAATATGATTGTTTGCTCGGGGCAAATCTTCATGGAGAATCTCCGGTTGATCGGCATATTTTTGCCAAATGTGTGCGGGCATGGGCCGTGGCAGACGGTCTCATTACTCCTCTGAATATTGATAATCTTCTCGAATTTCAGCCTCAGCCTTCCGCGCGATGGAAATTCCTAGTTAGTGCAGGTGACGGCAGAGCGGTCGAGGTCGAATTGGTTGCCGAAATGGTTGAAGGGAAGAATATTACACAACTTTTCTTTTCTCGCCCTGATGTAAAACCTGTGAAGGGTCGGGCTCTAGAAGAAGGTAAAGCTTTCAGTTTAAGCGTTAGAATAGATATTGAAGATCGGAATTTCCACTCCGAGACACATCTTGATACCGAGGCCGAGCAATATTTTATAAACCATCTCTCGCATAACGACTGCAGTTTCACGTTCAAGCCTGATGAAAATAAGCGACTGAAAGTGGCTTCAAATGAAGCTGTTTTCCATTCTGAACTAGAATGGCGTTGTGGCGTTTCTCATCCCCTTGAGGCAAGCCGTGGCCAATCCGAAGAAGGTGATGCTTGCAGCCCAGGTTGGTTTGAAGTACCGCTTGAGCCCGGCCGTTCGGCGTCCATCCAAGTTTCGGCGGAGCCTGAGTGTGAAGGCCATGTGCCATTCAGCGAATTAGCGTCGTTGACTCAAGATTATGGTAGTCGGCTAAAAAGAGCACTGGGGCAATTTATAGTTCAGAGAGGCAATGGCCGGACTGTGATTGCCGGATACCCATGGTTTTTGGATTGGGGGCGAGATACATTTATCACCGCCAGAGGTTTGCTGTCCGCAGGTTGGCGAAAGGAAGTAATTGAAATTGTCCGTACATTTGCCCGTATGGAGCGGGGAGGTACGCTTCCAAATTCTTTGAACGGTAATAATGACTCCAATAGAGAAACCTCGGATGCCCCGTTATGGTTTAGCCTTGTTGTTGAGGAGTTGGGTGGAGACTGCCTTGAAATAGACGTTGGAGAAAACAGGTCCTTGGCTGAGGTTCTTATCTCAATTGGGCATGGGTATCGTAATGGAACAGAGAATGGAGTGAGCATGGACCCTGAGAGTGGTCTCATTTGGAGTCCGTCTCATTATACGTGGATGGACACCAATTACCCTGCCGGGACTCCTCGTGAAGGGTATCCTGTGGAAATACAGGCACTGTGGATTAGGCTATTAAATCAACTTGAGCGCTTAGAACCCAATAAAGGATGGAGGCAATTATCCGAACAGGCCGTTACATCATTGTATAAGTTATACGCAGATACTGAGTGTCCATGGATTTCTGATAATTTGCAGGCTGAGTCGGGGGGCATGGCCATTAAGGCTGCCAGAGACAGTTCGCTCCGGCCTAATGCTCTTATTGCTATTGCTTTGGGTGTGATCGGGGGCCCGCTGGCACAAAGAACAGTTCTTGCGGCAAAAAACTACTTGGTGGTGCCTGGAGCTATTCGAACGCTGGCACCTCTGAAGGTTGAATTGCCGCTGGAAGTGCGTGATGTTCATGGGCAACTTTTGAATGATCCGCTCCGCCCCTATTGGGGGACTTATCAAGGTGAAGAGGATGCACGTCGTAAGCCTGCTTACCATAATGGCACAGCATGGGGATGGCCTTTCCCTATTTTCTGTGAAGCTTTGGTGAAGGCATGGAACGGTTCTGCGGAGGCTGTGGAAGCAGCAAGGAGCTATTTATTGTCAACAGAACCACTTATGGATGAAGGTTGCCTGGGGCAACTTCCTGAAATTATTGATGGGGATGCTCCGCATATTCAGCGAGGTTGTGATGCCCAGGCATGGAGCGTGAGTGAAGCACTTAGGGTATGGAATTTTTTAGAAGAATATGAGGAATAGAACACAGCAACAATTTGATTTACTTTTAAAGAGGTATTTTACTCAGGAACTGAAGGCTGATCCGATCTGGGCCAACTCGCTCGGAATGAGGCAGGGTGAAGGCAAATTAGGGCAGACGGGTTTTCGTGCGGTTAGCCTGCATGAGCAGCGGCGTCAACAGGCTTTGTTGGATTTGGAGAAATTAGCCATTCACCAATTGGAGCCCGAGCAGCATCTGGACCGATTAGCTTGGCGATCAATGTTATTATCTGAATGCGAGGATTTTGCACGAGGAGTACATGCAATGGATCCTTCGGCGGTAGATGATTTATTCGGCGTTTTACTACATGAACTACAGAGAGGGGAAGATGAGCCGGCTCGGGCAAAACGGAATATGAGGTCACTACTTAAGGAAGCTCCACGATATCTTTTACAATCATCAAAGATGATTGAGGCCCCTGAACGTGTGTGGAGCAAAATTATGGAGCAGACTGTTTCTGGCTCAGGTCCCCTCTTTACCGCAGTGGAAATTTTCATGGGAGCAGGTTCAGAATCTATCACTCAACCTGTCAAGAAGGCTGTGAAACAATATGAAAAAGCTGTTATGGATAAAAAACTGGCCCCAAAAAATTCGTTTGCATTGGGTGCTGAGAAGCTGCAGAGGCGAGTGCGAGATGAATTGGGCTTAGATTATTCACTGGGTCAAATCGAGGCAGTCGCCTTAGATGAATCTGAGAAAATAGGAGAGTTGCTGAAAGCGGCTTGCAGGAAACATGGGGGAGGGAGGCGAGCTGAAGCCGTCATTGAAGAGGCTCGGTCAAAATGGAAACCGCCTGGAGAGTTGCTTGAATACTATCAGACTGAAACAAAACGGGTGGCCAATGGATTCAGATCCGTCAAAGCCGTAGGGTTCCCAAGTGGTGATGAGTTGCAGGTCCGACTGGTTCCAGAGTTTATGCGCCATTTGTATCCAACGGCGGCATACTCTTCTCCAGGTCCTTTCGAAAAGCATCAGAGGGGAATTTTTTGGGTCAATGACCTAAGCCTCAGTAAAACTTCACCAACGGCTAAACTGGCCGAAGTTCAACAGCATTTTGGGGTGTCACTAACTTGCGCTCATGAGGCTTACCCTGGACACCACTTGCAGTTTGTTACGGCTAATAAACATAAAAGAAAATGGCGGCCTCTATTTGCTCATGCGGTATTTTATGAAGGTTGGACTCTTTGGTGTGAGCAGATGATGGTTGATCTTAAGATTGACCCTTCTCCATGGACTAAAATTGTTCAACTCCATGATGCGCTTTGGAGAGTGCACCGTATTTTAGTGGACCTCAGATTGCAGTCGGGTCGGTATACTTATGAGCAAGGGGTGCGGCATCTACAGAAATATGTCGGTTTCACCAAGGCAAGGGCAGAAGCGGATGTGAACTGGTATACAAGTTCGCCAGCTGTACCTATGAGTTACTGGTTAGGGCGCTTAGAAAATGCTCGTTTATACAAGCGCCTGGTTGAGGGGCGCGGCTGGAGTCTTAAAAAATTCAACAATTGGCTATTGTCACACGGCACTCTGCCTCAAAGCTGGCTTGAAAAATACATGCTCGATTAGTTAAATGGCATTTTCAAATGCCTTCAGATTTGCGACATTTCGCACATGGAACTACTTCCGTTTGGTAAATTACCGCCTTATAAGGCTCGTGCCTTCGTGCCTGCAGAGTTAAAAATCGATAACTGGGATGCAATTTCCCCGGTTTTTGATCAACTGGACGCAGCAATTGACGAATGCATATCTGCTGCCGATCTAGAGGCATGGCTTCTGAAGGTTAGTGAGTTGGGGGCGATTTTGGACGAGGACGGTTCGCGGCGATATATTGCGATGACTTGTCATACCTCTGTTGATGCAGCAAAGCGTGCCTATTTGGATTTCGTAGAGAATATAGAGCCACACTTGAAGGAACGATTTTTCCAGCTCGCTACAAAGTTTATTTCTCATCCAAATCGTGCTGATCTTCCTATGTCACGATACGAGATTCTAAATCGCGACTGGCAGTCTACAGTGGATCTTTTTAGGGAAGAAAACGTTCCCTTGGAGACGGAAGAATCCAAGTTGGGGCAACAATATCAAGAGAAGATGGGCGCACTCACGGTTGAATTTAATGGGGAAGAGAAAACGCTAGTTCAAATGGGAGTGTACCTACAGGAAACAGACCGGTCGGTGCGTCAAGAAGCTTGGGAATTGGTGGCTAATCGTCGTCTCGCTGTGGCTGATGAGTGCGATCAACAGTTTGACCAATTAAAGGACATACGAATTCAATTAGCAAAAAATGCCGGGTATGGTAATTATCGTGATTATAAGCATATTGCCAAAGGTCGGTTTGATTACCAGCCAGAAGATTGCTTCAAATTCCATGAGGCAGTGGAGAAGGTGGTCATGCCTGCTTACAATGAATTGTTGGCCGATCGAAAATCCAAGTTAGGGTTGGATGATTTGAGGCCTTGGGATACGGCAGTGGATCCTGATGGATTGAATCCTCTAAAGCCGTTTTCAGAGGTTGAGGATATGGTAGCCAAAACCAAGGCGATATTTGGCCAGGTTGATGATGAGTTGGCAGCCGGTTTTCAAATTATGCGCGATCAAAAGTTATTGGATTTGGCCAATCGTAAAGGGAAAGCCCCTGGAGGTTATCAGAGCAGTTTGCCTGAGGCACGGTTACCATTCATCTTCATGAACGCGGTAGGATTGCAGCGCGATGTTGAAACGCTTCTGCATGAAGCGGGCCATGCCTTCCACACATTGGCGACTCAAGAGGAGGATATTCATGAATATCAGCATGCCCCGTTGGAGTTCTGTGAGGTTGCTTCGATGAGTATGGAGTTAGTGGGTAATGAACATCTGGACGAGTTTTATTCTGAGAATGACTGTGTGCGTGCACGACGTCAGCATTTGGAAGGGATTATTAGTCTGTTTCCGTGGATTGCGACTGTGGATGCCTTTCAACACTGGATCTACACTAACCCAGAGCACAGTGTGGATGATCGAGACAATGCTTGGAACGGCTTTCTTGAACGTTTTGGAGGGCATATTAACTGGGATGACTATAATGCCGCCCGAACTAAGATGTGGCACCGTCAGAGCCACATATTTCTTGTTCCCTTTTATTATATTGAATACGGCATAGCTCAATTGGGTGCTCTAGGTGTATGGAATAATAGTAAATCAGATCGGCCCAAGGCTCTGGCCGACTACAAGAAAGCGTTGACATTAGGCGGGTCGCGTCCATTACCTGAACTCTTTGCGGCGGCTAATATTCCTTTCAGATTTGACGCTGAAGCCTTTAAGCCATTGATAGAATTGGTGCAAACGGAACTAGCTGCATTAAAGTAGTAATGCTTGAAGACAGGGCATACATGCGCGAACCGGAGTGGCGACCAGAAGTAGCGCGAACCGGTGTTTCACTATGTCTGACGCTAATTATCATTAACGTTGTTTGTTTTATTCTACAGCACACTATTGAAGGCTTTGATGAATCATTGGCACTATTCCCCTCAAGTCTGGCTCAGGGCCGCGTGTGGGAATTGCTAAGCTATCAATTTCTTCACGGGGGTCTTTTCCATCTCCTAATAAATTGCGCCATGATCTGGTTCGTAGGCCGGCAAATGGAAGAGAGCTTGGGGAAAACTAAATTCCTTACACTCTATCTTATTGCGGGGGTTTTCGGGGGATTACTGCAGTGCCTTCTTACCTGGACTCACTATTTGCCAGAAGCTGGTGTGGTTGGAGCCTCAGCGGGAATCTTTGGTTTAATTGCGGCCTTCGCAATGGTGTTTTGGGATCGTGAGATTACTTTTTTGATCATGTTCATTATCCCTGTGCGAATGCGGGCAAAATACCTTCTAATTGCCTTGGCTGTTATTGGTGTGTTGGGAATAATCTCAAAAGAAGGCGGCATCGCACATGGGGCTCACTTGGGCGGAATGATATGGGGCGTGCTATTCGTGCTTTTATTTATTCAGGGCGGAACATGGGGCGGGGCAGAGCCTTGGTGGAACCGCCTGAAGGGTCGTTTCAAATTTGGGCGTGAGAGGCGGGTGATGACAATGGATGATGGGGCTCGCGCATTTACACGTGAAGAAGAGCCTGTTAGGGAAGTCGATTATGGGGAAAACGAGGTTGATCGTATCTTGGATAAAATATCTGAAAAAGGTATACACAGTTTATCAGATCGGGAACGTTCAATGCTTGAACAGGCCCGAAAGAACATGGGACGTTAATTTCTAACGCTCGACGGCTAGGCCCTTGGGGGCTTACTTTCACTTACTATGATTCCGCGTTATTCGCGCCCTGATATGAGGGCGATTTGGACTGACGAAAACAAGCTCAATCTTTGGTTGCAGATTGAAATGCATGCCAGTGAAGCTTTGGTCAAAGAAGGGGTAGTTCCTAAGGTCGATTTGGCCAGGATGAAAGCCGGGGCAAAAAAGTGCTTCTCCAATTTGCCGGCCTTAGTCAAACGCCAGAAAAAATTGGAATGCACTCTAAATCATGATGTTATTGGCTTTACCACAGCTGTAGCAGAAAAGATTAATCATAAAGCGAGTCGATGGCTTCATTTCGGACTAACTTCAAGTGATATCGTTGACACGGCATTTGCGATACAAATGAAGCAGAGTGCCGAATTGTTGGTCAAGGATGTCAAAAAGGTCAGAAAATCAATCGCTAAATTAGCTCGCAAATATAAATTTACTCCCTGCATTGGCCGCAGTCATGGCATTCAGGCCGAGCCAATGACTTTCGGGCTGAAGATGGCTCTCATGTATGATGAGTTTGGTCGGGCCCTAGAGAGATTGGAACGGGCACGCAAAATTGCTTCGGTTGGAAAGTTGTCTGGCGCCGTTGGCACAAATGCTCACTTACCCCCTCGGGTTGAAAATTACGTTTGCCGAAAGCTTGGATTAAAACCTGCATCGATGGCTACACAGGTCATCCAAAGGGACAATCATGCTGAGTTTCTCAACATGATAGCCGTTGTGGGGGCGAGCATGGAACGCTGGGCGGTTGAGTTTAGGCACCTGCAAAGGACAGAGGTTCTTGAAGCTGAAGAGCCGTTCACTAAGGGGCAGAAAGGTAGTAGCGCTATGCCTCACAAGAGAAACCCCATTACGTGGGAGCGTATTACTGGTCTTTCCCGTGTGTTGCGTGGCAATGCTCTGGCTGCGATGGAGAATGTAGCTTTATGGCATGAGAGAGATATATCGCACAGCAGCGTGGAACGTGTGATATTTCCTGATTCTTGTGCCTTGCTTAATTACATGTTTAGCCTGCTCCAAAAAATGATGGATGGACTGAATGTCTATCCGAAGAATATGAAAAAAAATCTTGGAATTAGTTTGGGGATGTGGAACAGCCAAACAGTTCTACTGGCGTTGATTCGCAAGGGCCTCACTCGTGAAGATGCGTATGAGCTAGTGCAGCGTAATGCGATGGAAACATGGGCGGTAAAACATGCCGGGCGAGAAGATGCAGATTTTCTGGAGCAGCTAATAAGTGACTCGGGTGTTTCGACTCATTTTAAAAAAGGTGAATTAGAGTCGTTGTGTTCGGTGGAGTTTCACCAGCGTCATGTCAATGCTCGATTCAAGCGTCTAGGCCTTTAATATTTACGATCCAACAGGTAAGTCGCCATTGCTTCCAGAGCTAGTGCCTTGCCTTTAAAAGGTTTGAGTGCCGCAAACGCTTTATTAGTTAGTTCTTTGGCAATTTTTTTTGATTTTTTTAATCCAGCCACAGACGGATAGGTTGACTTGTTTGCGGCCTGATCTTTACCTGCTGTTTTCCCTAGTTGTTCTGTGGTTTGTGTAACATCCAGAATGTCATCGATTACCTGAAAGGCGAGTCCGATATTATAACCGAAATCGTTAAGCCACCTCAGTTGCTTCGGAGTACAATTAGCAGACATGCCTCCGAGGCGAACTGAACAGTTGATGAGTGCGCTGGTCTTGCGTTCATGAATATATCGAAGTTTTGGGAGTGTAAGTTTTTGGCCCTCGGCCTCAAGATCGGCAACTTGACCGGCAATCAGCTCGAGCGAGCCGCTGGTGCGAGTTAATTCAAGGATCATTTCTGCGGTTGAATAGCGGCCAATAGCTTTACTACTGCTGGCAATCTCAAATGCCTGAGTGAGAAGGGCGTCGCCTGCGAGGATTGCGATCCCCTCGCCATATACCTTGTGACTTGTAGGGCGTCCGCGACGGAAATCGTCGTTATCAAGAGCAGGCAGGTCATCGTGAATAAGTGAGTATGTGTGTATACATTCGACTGCACAGGCAAGGGGCATGGCATTGGCGATGCCTCCACCGCAAGCCTCAGCTGAGGCTAGCGTCAGGATGGGCCGAACTCGTTTCCCTCCAGCGAAAAGGCTATGACGAATTGCCTGATGAATGGTGCTCGGCTTAGTACGAGCGCTGGGCAGGTGTTTATTCAGAGCCTGGTCGACTTGCTTTATGCGTTGGCGGACATACTTTTCGAGGTTAAATGCGGCTTGACTGGACACAGGCAATTTCTAACGGCCCTTCTCCAACTGGGCAAGATGCGATTTTTAAGTTGCGTTTAAGTATCAAACGGTTACTTTCCGCTCCCTTATACGATGAATGTAGAACTTGTAGATGAAGCGGGCGAGTTAATAGGCAACCCGAATGTGCTGGTGAATATTATTTCAACTCGCGTCCGTCAATTAAACCAAGGGGACCGACCTTTGCTGGACGCTCCTCTCCTGGGGGCAGCAGACATGGCCTTGTCGGAATTGGTAGAGGATAAGATGGACTATGAATTAACTGACCCTATCTCAAGCCAAATCATTACAGCGAAAACCAAAACCGAGCCTAAAAAGAAAAAATAGCGATCTCTTTCAAGATAGTTTAAGATGACCAGAAGGGGGCCTTCTGGTTTTTTTATGATGAGTGATGAGATTCTTAAAAATTCTAAGGCGCGAAGGGATTATGAAATCCTAGAGAGCTTGGAGGCAGGGTTGGTCCTGCAAGGGACTGAGGTGAAATCTTTACGTGCAGGCAAGGGCCAGTTAAGGGAGGCTTTTGCCCGAATTGAACCCGACGGAGAGGCATGGCTACACAATTTCCACATTGATAAATATGCTCACGGTAATATTCATAACCACAGGCCTATGGTTCCGCGAAAATTACTTTTACACAGGAAAGAGATTGACCGTTTAGCAGGGCAAACTCAGGCAAAGGGCTTGGCTCTAATCCCGTTGAAGCTTTATTGGAAGAATGGCCGGGTAAAAGTTCTGCTTGGGCTTGGGCGAGGCAAAGGGCACGCAGACAAGCGCGAAACGATAAAGAAACGAGAATCTGATAAGGATTTGAGGCGGGCAATGATGCACGCCATGAAAGGCAAAGCGGGGTGAGTCCCGGATATTAAACAATCTTAGTAGTGTTACTTGGCCTGCTCAGGCTTCCAGTTTCTTTTTGGAGCCTTGGTGATGAGGCCTTTCTTTATGGCACTCGCAGCAACACGCACATATTTTACAGTCCCATTTTCATCTATAATTTTTACGCGTTGAAGGTTGGGGGCAAAAATTCGTTTATTCACCTTGGTGACATGACGCCCGATGCCACCCTCTTTCTTTGCTTTACCGCTACGGCTGATAGTGCCGCCAGTAAAGGGTTTCTTTCCTGTGATACTGCAAATTCTAGACATAAGGAACTCCGTTAAGGGGCCGGGAACATAACAGCAGTGAAGTGTCTGGCAAGTCCTTAATTAAGTTAAGTCTAGAGCACTCTTTCAGAAATGGCTCTTTTAAGGTCCTCTATCGCTTCTGAAAAGGGTTTCACGCCTTGATCTCCGCGGCCATGAACGCGAATAGATACAGATTCGGCCTCGATCTCTTTTTGGCCGATCACGAACATGGTGTGGACTTTCGCTGTCTCAGCGGCTCTGATCTTGCCTCCGATCTTGTCGCCTGAAAGATCGATTCCTGTGCGGATACCCGCGGTCTTCAGTTCATTAAAGATCTTTTGACCATATTCTTTCTGGTTTTCAGTGATGGGGATAATCCGGACCTGTTCCGGGGCAAGCCACAGCGGGAAATTCCCTGCAAAATGCTCGATAAGGATGCCCATAAACCTTTCAAAGCTTCCAAATGGAGCGCGGTGGATCATGACGGGTCGGTGAGGCGAATTATCTGCCCCGATATATTCCAGCCCAAAGCGTTCTGGCAGGTTGTAATCCAGCTGTACGGTTCCCAATTGCCATTCGCGCCCTAGGCAGTCCTTTACCATGAAGTCCAGCTTTGGGCCATAAAAGGCCGCTTCACCTGGCACGTTCTGGTGGATGATGTCCATGTCTTGCGCCACCCGTTGGAGGGTTTCTTCGGCGGCGCCCCATTTTTTAGGATCACCAGTATATTTATCACTATCGGGGTCACGCAAGCTAACCTGAACACGGTAATCTGATAGCCCTAGAGTTCTCAGAGTCTTCAGGGTGAGATCTATGGTGTCACGAACCTCTCTTTCGACTTGTTCTTGGGTGCAGAAGAGATGGGCGTCATCCTGTGTTAGTCCTCTTACCCGAGTCATGCCGCTGAGTTCGCCGCTCTGTTCATACCGATAAACCGTGCCGAACTCGGCCAGGCGGATTGGCAGTTCGCGATAACTGTGTTTTTCACTAGAATAAATCTGAATGTGATGAGGGCAGTTCATTGGTTTAAGGAGGTACTCCTCTTCTTCGTCGGCCTTGATTGTCGGATATTGACTATCTTTGTAGTAAGGGAAATGGCCAGATTTTTTGTACAGTTCTATGCTGCCTATATGAGGAGTGAAAACAGGGCTGTAATCCCGCTGGAGCAATTCATTCTGCATGAAATTCTGTAATTCTGTACGCACAATGCCTCCTTTGGGCATCCATAAGACAAGGCCTTGGCCAACCAAGCTTGAAATCGTGAAGAGACCCTGTTCGCGACCAATTTTGCGATGGTCCCTTTTTTTTGCCTCTTCTTGAGTCTCTAACCATTCGGTTAATTGTGTTTTGTTTTTAAATGCCGTACCGTATATGCGCTGGAGTTGCGGATTATTTTCATTTCCACGATAGTAGGCTGCTGCCAAACGTAATAGCTTGAATGCTTTTACGTTTCCTGTCCGCGGAACATGTGGCCCTGCACAGAGGTCTAGGAATTCACCGTTTTGGTAGAACGTAATTATTTCATCTTCAGGGATGTCATCAATTCTCTCTAGTTTGAAAGTTTGATCGATCCCCTTATAGTAATTCCTGGCTTCTTCTCGGGACTTTTCAGATTTTTCAAAGACCTGATTCTCCTTAGCCACCTTTTTCATTTCAGATTCAATTATTTCGAAGTCATCAGGAGTAAATCGATGTTCGAGGTCAAAGTCATAGTAGAATCCTTCCTCTGTGGGAGGGCCAATATCTAGTTTAGCATCTGGCCAAAGCCTGAGGACAGCAGTGGCAAGTACGTGGGCGCAGGAGTGACGGATTCGTGAGAGCTCATCCATTTGCTGCCGCTCACCATAGTTTTTCCTCTCGATCTCGTGTTTAGCGCCCTGCATAGACGTTTGGTCTATATGAAAATTGTCCATACGGAAAGCCGGAAATGGATGTGACTAATTCATGCTGGTCAAGGGATTGAGAGTGATTAGAAAAGGGAAATGAAGGAGTGGATTACAGATTATATTGCCGCTGAGAAGAATGCGTTATCCTCGATTCCGGTAGGCCAGGTTGCCGAGGCAATCCAAACTGTTAAGCAGGCGTTATTAGAAGAAAGGCAAATTTTTGTTTTTGGTAATGGTGGTAGCGCATCCAATGCCTCACATTTTGCAACCGATTTAGGCAAGGGTTCCTCGGATGCGGTAGGGAAGAGGTTCAAGGTTCTTTCTCTGAATGACAACGTAAGCTGGATGACTGCGATCGGTAACGATTATGAATATGAAGGGGTTTATAAACGGCAGCTTGAAAATTATGCTAAGGCTGGTGACATTGTGTTAACCATGAGTGTGAGCGGTAATTCCCCCAATCTTATTGAGGCGTGTAAATGGGCTAAGGAGAATGGACTCCATGTTATCGCTCTCATTGGGGGCAAAAGAGGGGGCTTGTCTCGATTTGCCGATAATTGCATTGTTATTGAAGAGACCCATTATGGTCGCGCAGAAGATTGCCAAATGGGTATTGCGCATATGATTTGTTATGCATTTATGGAAAATCCGCAAATTACAGAGTAAACTCCTCGAATGCCTATCTCCGATCTTATACGGAGTAAAATAAATAATCTGCCTCATAAGCCCGGGGTGTACCTGATGAAGGATCGCTTGGGTACGGTCATATATGTGGGGAAGGCCCGTGATGTCAGAAAAAGAGTTGGGCAATATTTTCACCCTTCAAGGAAAATGGGTTGGGATGTTAAATTTCGGGCCTTGGTCGATTCCGTATTTGATTTTGATGTTCATTTGGTGAAAGGGGATCCAGAGGCGCTTCTTCTAGAGAGTCGATTGATCAAACAGTTTAAACCACGTTATAACGTCAGCCTGCGTGACGATAAGCGCTTCCTGATGTTAAAAGTTAATTTAAATGATCCAATACCAAGATTCGCTCTAACTCGACTAAAGGTTAATGATGGGGCTCGTTATTTTGGACCTTTTCCAGATAGCAGAGCTCTGCGTCGATCGATTGATTTAGCCAGGCATAATTTCAGTTTACGGGGTTGCAAGCCTCTTAATCCGGGTGAAAATGACTATAAGCACTGTCTTTATGGGCATATCGAAGTTTGTAGTGCCCCTTGCGTCGGGAAGGTATCCCTAGAGCAATATCGCGTGCAGGTGGAGAATGCCTGCGATTTTCTGAACGGCCACTGTTCAGATATTCTCAAAAGTCTTGAATCTGATATGGAGGTTGCAGCTGATGCAAAGGATTACGAACGTGCAGCACGTTTGCGCGATCAGATTAAAGCGTTGAGAGATACAACGCGAAAGACAACGCGTTACAGGAAATTACCTAATCAATTGCCTGTATCATTGAACCCTGAGAACGACCTCATAGAGTTGGCCGGTATTCTAGAATTGCCAGCACCTCCTTCACTTATTGAGGGTTTTGATATATCCAATATCAGTGGGTCGTTCATGGTGGCCTCCATGATAGTATTCCGCAACGGTCGTCCGGCAAATGGTGATTACCGTAAGTACAAGATAAAAGGAGTTTCAGGACAGGATGATTTTGCCTGTATGGCAGAAGCGGTTAAGCGTCGATACAGTCGCCTTAAGAAGGGCGGACGTCAGATGCCTGATCTAATTTTAATTGATGGTGGAAAGGGCCAACTTAGCAGTGCGGTAAAATCCTTGTCAGAACTGGGGCTAGAGAAGCTGCAAATTATAGGTTTGGCAAAGGAGTTTGAGGAAATATACAAACCATCTTGCAAGGAGCCCCTTCGATTAGGTCTTGATAATAATGCGCTACAGTTACTTCAGAGAATCCGTGATGAATCTCACCGTTTTGCTAACAGTTTTAATGCAGAACTGAGACTCAAAAGAATTTCAGAGAGCTTGCTCGATGAATTCCCGGGTATTGGAGAAAAACGGAAAGCAGCTTTGCTGAAACATTTCGGGAGCTTGAGGCGGTTAAAAAAATCTACGCTGCCGGAGATTATTGAAGTTCCCGGGTTCGGGATAAAAACAGCTCAGGCCTTGCGCAAGTTTCTGGATGCGCGAGAGGGTGGCTAATTTATATATTCATGGCCGGCATAAATATTCATCTTATTATTACGCATAAACCCCACCAAAGCCTGTTTGTTTTCAGTGGCAAATTCGATTGCCAATGATGTCGGTGCAGATATGGCCGCAACTATTGGTATTTTATGAGCCAGAGCTTTCTGCATGATCTCAAAGGAAACACGGCCGCTTACCATTAGTATTAAATTAGAAAGCTTTCTTTCAGCCAAAAAGGAATGCCCGATAACTTTATCTACTGCGTTATGCCTTCCCACGTCTTCGCGTATACTTATCATCGACCCGTCAGCGGTAAATAGGGCGGCAGCGTGTAAGCCGCCCGTCTCATGAAACGTTTTTTGCGCTTCTCGAAGCTTATCCGGAAATGTGTTCAGAATGTGGGTGGTGATTGAGGTGTTTGAGGTAATCGGAGGGAATAGTGATTGCACCGATTCTATCGTCGCCTTGCCGCATATTCCACAACTCGAATTGGTGAAGAAATGGCGCTTAAATTGTTCCCAATCAATTTTGACAGCAGGATGCAAGAAGGCATTTACAATGTTTCTGCCATCATTAGCTTTACCGTTCTCACAGTGGGCTATTTCAAGAATTTCACTTCTTTCTTCGATGATTCCCTCTGTTGAAATAAAGCCGGCTGCAAGTTCAATATCATGCCCGGGCGTACGCATGGTTATGGCAATAGCATTACCTCTGATGCGTACTTCCAGAGGTTCTTCAATCGCTACGAAATCGGTCTCCGCTCCTGTCAATTGATTGTCTTCGAATCTCCGGATCCGGATTTGGCGCGACTGTTGCGCGTTGTTCATCTGGAGTCGTTGACCGGCTTTTCGCGTAGCAGATCAATAGCTTTAGTAAGTTGCGGATCCTCTCCTTTTAGCCATTGATCGGGGGTAACCCATAATTGAAAATCTGGCTTTTCTCCTATGTTTTCCATGTTGCTGCCATCCATCCTGAAGACCCCGCGACCTGGTATGCGTGCTTTGGTGCCATCGGTTAAGGTGAAGGTAGATGTCCAAATCACATACCCGGGAGTAGGCATTCCCACGAGTTTGGCTAAGCCACGTTCACGCATTGCATAAGGAAACATTTCTCCGTTTGAATAGCTGTGTTCATTGAGTAATACGACAACTGGTTTGTTCCATGCCCGACTGGGGGCCATTTCGGGCTCACGGTCTCGGGATTTGTATATTCCGTGAGGCTTACGCTCGAGCCAATCGATCAGGGTGTCAGAGATGTTTCCGCCGTTGTTAAAACGGACATCAAAAATCATTGCCTTTTTACCCTGAATATACTCGTAGGCTTCTCGCTCGAATTTTTCCTGATCCTTGCTGCCCATTGCTGAGATATGGAGATACCCAATTTCCCCATCACTGCTTTGTTCCACGCGCCTTCTCAATTCTTGAACTTTTTCATCATAACGAAGGCTTTGCCATTCTGAGCTGGAAAGGAGTTTGTAGGTAACATTTCTAGCTCCATCAGATGTTGGTTTTGAGTTAACTGAGAATGTGGTTAGTCGGGTCGTCTTCTGTGTCAAAAACTGGAAAAGAGTTTCATTTCCGGAAACCTTTTTTCCGTCAATTGCCACAACAAACTCCCCAGGTTTGAGTTTAGTTTTTTCAAATGACCCTGGCGCTCTATTTGGAATATCTTTAATCTTTAAGCTTGGCCCCTTGTGCGAATAGTCAATCGTGAACCCAAGGTGCGGAGTGCTTCTAAATGAACTGCCTGAGGAGGCAGGTGACAATTCAGAGTGGGACGCGTCAAGTTCACCGACCATCATTTGAAGAAGAGATGCAAATTCATCGTTTGTATCTACTGAAGGCAGGCGGCCTAAATATTTTTTTCTCAATGAAGTCCAATCACGCCCATGAAAGTTGCTGTCATAAAAGCGATGATGGTATGTCTTCCAGAACTGGTAGAACGCTGCGGTTCTTCTTGCCATTGTGTTTTTCACTACATTCGCGGTAAAAGTCACAGGTGTGTCGCTGCCGCTATCGAGCTTCATTAAATACATTTTCCCTGATTTCATGAAAGATGCTCCACGTCCACTTCCAAGTATTCTAAAAGCTACGCGACCACCTCCATCATTCATTTTTTTGACTTCTTTCCCGTCATGCGAAGAACGGTATACGTTTCCTCCTGAAAGGAAGAATAATTGTCCGCCGGAAGTCATGGTTAAATCGGATGAAGGGTTGGTAGCAGAAATCTTCTGGATTCGTTCACTAATGCCTTCGAACTCTATTTTCACCTCCGGCTTCTTGCTTGGCTTAACGAATCGTTGATCTACATCGGTGCTTCTGAATTTATCCCGTTGCAGAGCTACTCGGTACAGGCCTTCCCCGGATCGGTCGCTTTGAAAATATAAATATTTTCCATCCGTAGACCATGTTGGCTGACTGTGCAAGGCACTCAATTCGGTAACATTTTTGGCTTCACCCCCTTCTGCGGGGATTATCCATATGTTGTATGAACTGCTGCCTGTACGAGTTGTGTAGGCAATCCATTTTTCGTCAGGAGACCACTCATAGTCTATGCCGCCACGGCCTCTCATATGAATTCCCGGAAGCTTTAATATCCGTTTAACTTTTTGATCGACTAGTGTCAGTCGGTGAAGGCCACCTTCAGGTCCTGTAACCCAGAAAAAAAGGTGTTTACCATCAGGCGAAACACGCAGTCGTACGATATTTTCCTCCCTGTTCCAAAGCGGTTTCTGGCTTTGGTTGGCTAGATCATATTCGTAGATGCGGCTATTTCCCTCGCGATCCGATGTGAAATAGAATTTCTTTCCGTCCTTTGACCAAGAAAAGTCTGAATCATCACCGGCCCATGTGGTATGTTGTGTCGCTAGTTCATCCAGTTCTTTATTTATGCCTTTTGCCTTTATTGCCTTAATGCTCCAGATATCGCCCTGCAAACCGAACAAAATAGTTTTTCCGTTGGGGGAAGGTTCTGCTTCGGTAACGCCACTGGTAGCGCGAACATGCTCTTCTACGTTACGCTTTGGATCTGTGTTGACGATAAGAGGAATTCTTTGAGGTGTTTTTGACTTATTCGGAAGCAGCCAGATTCCATCCCCGTGTTCGAACGCAATATCGCCGGTTTTTGAGGCAATGCTCGGGTAGCGCACAGAATCAGTTTTAAAATGTGTTATTTGTTTGAGGTTACCGTCCAGATCAGCGGTCCATAGGTTGGGGGCTCGCTTACTGTTGTCTGAAAATTTTATCGGTTTCTCTTCTATGTTGGCCAAAGTCGGGGTTGGCTGCCCCGTGGTAACAAGTAGTATTTGTTTTCCACTTGGCATGAATTGACTAAATAAATATTGCCTTTCATCGCCCAGAAGCTTTGTGCGTTTTTTATTTTTAACATTGTAGGTCCAGACTTGTGCGGCAGCTGACCCCCTGTATCGCGGCCTGTACCAAGGCATTCCGTATCGAGAGTAAATCATCATCTTCCCATCTGAAGACCATCGAGGGTAACGGAGGGATGCATAATCCTCACATATAGACTCTGTATTCAGAGTCCCTATATCAACGGTTAATATCTCATAGTTGGGGCGATTGCGCCGTGCCCCAAAAGCAATCTTCTTTCCATCAGGACTCCAACCGAAAGGGATGTCGTGGCCGGAATGCCAAGTTAGCCGCCTTGGAGTACCTCCTTCTGATGGAATAATGAATATATCAAAATGTCCATGCCGCTTGCTGCCAAAAGCTATCCAGTTGCCGTCTGGCGAGAAAACAGGGTAGCCATCATATTCAAGGTGAAATGTGATAGGCTTGGCTTGTCCACCAAACGAGTCAGATTTCCAGATATCACCGCGGTAAACAAATGCAATTTTCTTCCCATTTGGGCTTAAGGCAGGGTGCCTGGCTCCAATAACAGGCTTAGGCTTCGGTACGGGGAGTTGCGCAAATACCTGCGCAGTCAATAGGCCTAGTGAAAGGAGCATTAGTCGCATGCGCAGTTTTTAGTTTAATCGGGAGCTAATGGCAAAAACTATAAATTAGATTAGTTGTGCCACTTCTGTAATTCTACTACATTTCCCTCAGGGTCAGTCATGTAAATCAGGCTTAACTTGCCAGCTCCAGCGATGTCGATTGTGACCAGGTCCCCATAATCATCCCCCCCTAGAATCTTTATTTCCTCGCGCTTGTTTTCTATATCATCGACCTCAAACGCAACATGCGCAAACCCGGGGCGATTTAGTGGTTTCGGGTAATCTTGGCCATTTTCTGAAAATGAAAAAATTTCGATTGTGGGGCCATTTTCGCCATGCCCTGGCACACGCAAGTGGCGGCCCTGCACACGAACTTCCTCTATTCCTGTCAGAGCATCTACATGTGGGCCGCGATGGTCTCTTTCGCTGCTCCAAGGAACGCAGTCTAGAGCGGCCTCATAAAAGCTGCATAATTTACGCCAGTCTCGAGCGATTATGTTAATGTGCGCGTATCGCGTGGCCATAGAGAAAGAATAGCTATTGGCCGCGGTAAATACAACTGGCGTTACATGTTTCTGCTACTTCGACTGAAGTAAGAAGTGGAACTTTCGTCTGCACTTCATTCCAAACCCAACGTGCGATATTTTCGCTGGTGGGGTTATTCAAGCCTTCGATTTCATTTAAGTAATGGTGGTCTAACCTCTCCCACGTGGGTAGAAATGCCGCGCTAATATCGGCGTAATCCACAAGCCAGCCAAGATGCTTATCACACTCACCGGCCAATGTGAGTTCGACCTTAAAACTGTGGCCGTGGAGTCTGTAGCATTTGTGATTAGAGGGCAGGTTCGGTAATGAATGAGCGGCTTCGAATTGGAATGATTTTTTGAGTTCTACTTTCATTTTATTGTTCCCAGTCGGTCCATGTTACTAAATCCCCTAAAGGAGGGCGCCCATCATGTCGCCAGCCTAAAGGAGGGTCCTGCATTTGGCCAATAGGGCAAATGCGGGTTACACCCCAATGGGCAAGTTTTTTTACTATACACTCTGCGTCGTTTTTCGGGGCCGACAACCCTACTGTTGAGACTTGGCCGCGTGCCATTTCCGCAACACGTAGCATTTCTTCTACATCCTTGACGGTTTTTACGTGTATAAACCGATTTAAACAGGACGTGGTAAATAAAGGATCTTCTTCATAGACGACAGTCCAGCTTGTGCTGCAATCACTTTTCCATTGCCTTAAGTCGCCGGCACCTATTGAGCGACTCTCATAAAAATTACGCTTATATGTGATGTGTTTTTCTTCACTATACGAAATATCTCCACGAGGTTGGGTGGATTCTATTTGTTCAAGTGCTTCAGCAAGCATCTCAGAAAATATTTCAGGGCTTACGGCGCCACCGTTTTCCACGTAGATTAGATGGGGAGACAGACACCCAAGTTGATTCCATGATGCTACATCCTGCGCGGAGTTCTTGGCTAGCTCTTTGGCCATTGCTCGACTTAGCATGTCTTTATGGATATAACCGAAACTAAACTTGCTCCCGTATCCTGCGAACCGTTGATGTGGGTTCATGCGAGATCGTACCGATTCGAGGGTTTCATTTGTTCCGGTTGCAACGACGCAATCACTTTCATTAAAGATTGCCTGATCCAATGCTATGTCGCCACCCTCCCATGATGCGACCTCAATGCATGAACCTAATTTTGGATGAGCATCGTAGAGTGAGTGAGCAAACAACTTCGGGATAAATCCACTTCCTTTGGGGCATTTAACGAATTGAGCAGATCTTACTAGTAGCGCGTGAACCATGCTCATAATTGCGAGGCAAGGCGTATTGGATGCGATGATAAGGGCTAGAAGCTCTGGTCCTTTTGCCATTGAAACGCGGTTGTCTGCTCTCTCTTCCGGTGTCCCGAGGGGGGAATCCATTCGTCTTGAATCACCTAGTTCCTGAGTCATCAAGTTATGGAGATTATCCTCAGTAATCCTGGAAAAAAACCGATCTATTCCGTGAGCTAAGCTCGCGGAGCTAAACCCTGTTTTCTCACTACTGTGCTGCAACGCTGTCTTTCGGAAAGGGAAATGATCATCACGCCAGTTCTCAGAGAGCCTTGCGATGATGGTGATGATTTGTCCGGTTGGGGTATCTCTGAGGTACTGGGTCCGGTTTCGTTTTAATTGACGACATGCCTCAGTGGCTACCAAAGGTGTTATTCTGGCCTTTGGTTGAGTATCGATTAGAAAATAATCAGGAAGATTCTCAGGCATGTGCTATATCTTTATGAGGCATCTCATCTGTATTCTATCTTCCGAAATTATTTTACTTCTCTCTGCCAAGGGATTTGCCCCGCCTTCAAAATATGCTCCATCAAGGCTCTTGTTAGTTCGTTGGCGACTTTTCCATTTGGAGGACTCGGATTCGCTTCCTTTGGATCGTTCGTCAAGTTGACAAGTTGCATGGGCTCAAAAGCTGTATTCTGGAGCAGCTTCCAATCCCCGCGGCGAATGGCGTAGTAGGCTCGACCCTGATACCTGCGGTTGCCTTCCCGTCGCACCCATATCAAGGTGCGGTTTGGATCGCCCTTTGCGCCTTGCAGCCAGATCGGAGCAAGGCTCTTACCGTCGATTTCGTGCGTCACCTTCACGCCAGCTATTTCGCAAAGTGTGGGAAGTAAATCCATAGTGATCCCCAGTTCGTTGCTGCGACCCGGGGTAATCACTCCAGGCCAGACGGCGCAGGTGGAAACACGTATACCCCCCTCCCAATGGTCCTGCTTACCTCCTCGCAAATCGCCGTTCAAGGCGCCGTGTGGGAGAGAACCTCCATTGTCGGAGGAGAAGACGATTAGGGTGTCCTCGGCGATGCCTGTGTCTTTTACAGCGTCAAGGAACTTACCGATCTCGTGGTCCATGTGTTCGACAAAGGCGACATTCGTGGCTCGTTTCTTGTCGAGTTGAGGCTCGCGTTTCTGAACCTTCTCCAGCCAGTTCTTGGGGGGTTGGATCGGGAAATGCGGGGCATTGTAGGCGAGGTACAGGAAAAACGGCTTTTTCTTGTCTGCGGCATGCTTCTTGAGGTAGTCGATGGCCCAGCGGGTAAATACCTCGGTGGCGTGTCCTTTTGGATTTACCATTTCCTTGTTGCGGCGCATCCAATTAACTCCGCCTCGCAAATGCGTCCAGTAGTCGTCCATCATGTCAGCTAGAAATCCGTGAAAAAAATCGAAACCTCGATCGTTCGGAATATTCGGCGACTCGAACCCAAGGTGCCATTTTCCGACCATGCCTGTATGGTATCCAGCCTTTTTAAGTAACTCTGGCAGAGTGGGGCCGGTTGGCCGAAAATATCCCCAACTACTTTCTTTACGTTGCCGGATTACCCCCGGTGTTCCGACTAAATCTGGGTAGCGACCCGTCATCAAGGAAGCGCGCGTTGGTGTGCAGACGGTGCAATTGGAGTAGAACTGGTTAAATCGCAAGCCTGATTCCATTAAGCTATCGATGGCTGGCGTACGGATGTCTTTGCCGCCATAAGAAGAAAGGTCGCTGTAACCAAGATCGTCAACCAAGATTACTATGATATTCGGCTTGGTTTTTGCAGAACAAGAAAAGACGCAGGAAATCAGAATCAGAATAAAATGCCTCATGAGCGAAGTTTGGGCCTAAGGGGCGACTTGGGTCAACCTGACTTAAGTATAAAGACCAACATAGAACCAAGTAATTTCATTATCGTGATCAATTTTGGTCTGCGTTTAGGATTCCATCTACTTTACCTTTTATATGGTCAGTCATTTGGATAATTGGCGGCCACTCTCGCTTGTAGCCTTCGCCCGGCAGCTTTTTTGTCGCGTCCAGACCCATTTTTGAACCTATCGCCACCTCAGGTGTGGCGTGGTCCAGGACATCGGCGGGGCCACGAGTGAATATGCTGTCTCTTTGAGGATCGGTGTTCGCTCCAATACGGAATAAAACCTCACTGGTGTTGTGGACGTCGACCTCATCATCGACGACCACAATGTATTTACTGAACATCATTTGCCCCATGCCCCAAAGCCCATGCATTATTTTATAAGCCTGCATTGGGTATGTTTTCTTGATGCTAACAAAAACCATATTATGGAAAACCCCTTCAGCCGGCAGGGCGATATCTACGATTTCAGGGAAATTCATTCTGATTACGGGCATAAACAGCTTAACGCTGGCACTGCCCATGTAGAAATCTTCCATTGGCGGTTGGCCAACGATAGTGCTTGGGTAAACGGCATCTTTACGTCTTGTGATGGCGGTAACATGGAACGCCGGGTACTTCTCATGCAAAGTGTAATATCCTGTATGATCTCCGAAAGGGCCTTCATCCCGTAGATCCTCGCTTGTGTCGACATAGCCCTCAATAACAATATCTGCATTAGCAGGCACCTGTAAATCGTTCGTCTCGCATTTGACAAGTGGGACGGATTTCCGCCTGAGGTATCCCGCCAGCAGGAATTCGTCAAAGCCGTCAGGAAGAGGGGCCGTGGCGCAGAATGGATAAACTGGATCTCCACCTAAAAACACGCTAACAGGCATTCGCTCACGGCGTTCGTAATAACGCCTCCCATGACGTGCAGCAACTTTTTGCAATTGCCAATGCATGCCTGTCGTTTGAGCATCAAAAATCTGCATGCGGTACATTCCTAGATTGCGTGCACCTGTGTCAGGGTCCTGAGTGACTACGCAAGGCAGTGTAATAAAACGCCCTCCATCTTTGGGCCAGCATTTCTGTATAGGTAAATCTAATAGGGTTGAAAGACCTGAAGTTGAAGCATCTTCCGTGTTAAGGTATTCGATGATATCTTTACACGGACCGCTTGAAACTTCTTTCGGTTTCGCGTGGCGCAACTCTAAGGCAGAACCCAATAGTTTCATGGTTTCAGCGATTCCCATGGGAGGCTTTGCCTGCATGAGCTTCCCCAATTCCTCTGCGGCAGCATCAACTGAATCTCGCCCCAAAGCCATAGCCATGCGTTGATGTGAACCCATGGTGTTAATAGCCAGTGGTATGTCTGTTTTTTGACCGTTAACGGTGGGTGATTCAAAGAGGAGCGCTTTTCCGCCGTCGGGCTTTTTCATTTCCCGATCCGCAACCTCTGTAATTTCCAATTCAGTTGCGACAGGCGGGCTGATGCGAATCAATTCACCCTTATTATCCAGTGTGGATAGAAATTCGCTGAATGATTCAAATGCCATGTGGTTGCGACGATAGCGTGAGTTCGTCTGAAAGAAAAGAATGACTACGGAAGGCGGTGTTCCTAACGTTTAGGAATGGGCCTTATTTCCCTTTGAATCTGGTTCCTCAGGATCTCGATGCGCGGACCGTTAACTGAAGTTTGTACGCGGCTTTTGATTATGGCCGTAGAAGCAGTGGTGCGCGGCTTGCCCAGGTTGAACTCTATCGTCTTAAAGGCTTTAGGGTTAAATGTAGCCTCACCAAAAACTGGACTTTTAAGTATAACCTTATCTTCTTCCCAGGACTGAATTTCGCCGGTGATGCGAATGTCATCAATCAGGATGGCTCGTACGGATTTGGAGCTAATAACCGGATTGCGGAGGTGTTCTTTCGCCAAATGAATGTGGCTAACCGTATTGAGTGGGATAGGCAGTTCTGCAAACTCGGTCTTAAACTTCATGGTTCCTCCCTCAATTCCAACCAGACGACCACTAATAGTGTCTTCATTATTGAACATCACATAGTCATCCTTGGTGGTGGTGCTTGCATTCGTGGAAGTATTCGGCAGGGCTCCATCCCATTTAGATATGGAGATATTACTGATCCGAGAGGGGATCGATGACCTGGAATGAAAGGCAATGCCCTTTCCAAGAAGATCTGTCGGGCGTCCGGAGTTGTCTCTAAAGGAGCCTGCCATTCTGCCATCAACAAGAATCGCGATGGTTTTCTTGCTAGGGTTGACGCAGACGGCTATGTGGGATTTTAAAAGTGCGCGGTTAAAACGGTGCATAACACTCGATGGAGTGAGACGTGAACTGGTTAGCCTGCCATCAACCTTTGAATAGCGGTAGACATACATTGAAGTACTCGAAATTCTAATACTGTAGCAGTTGCCTGAAGAGTAGGAAGCAAGATTGTCAGTTAAAACGCTTACATAAATACTGGGGGATCCAGAAGACCACTGGTAGTCGAATTCGACTTTAGTTGATTTAGGGATTTCACTAAACATCTTCCCGACGTTAGCACTGCTTCCGTTGCTCTGAAAACCTCCATCCTTAAAGGTCCACTTGTATGTACCGGTGCCGCTGAATTTCCAGTCTTTTAAGTCATTTGTCGTGGGGCCTGAATAGAGGGCATCGGCCCCTGCCTGGCCTGGGATCAGTGTCTGCACGCTGTCCCGGTTGAGTGTGATTTTTTTTCCATACCATGTGTTCAAAACCAGCTTATCCTTGCTTAATGAATGGACTTCACCAATGAATTTGTCCCCGTTAATCAGCCGAACTAGCCCGTTGTGTGGTTTTCTTTCAATCCCAGAGGAACCAAGGTTAAGTTTGGCGAGTTGAGCAGGGTTTATGCGCATCTCTGGCTCAATGGCGGGATGGGCCCAAAGCAACTCACCCTTTTCATTGAATCCTTTGAATTCACCTCTAAATACATCTCCATTGAGTAATTGTACATGCTCTCCCTTGACAGTGCTGTTGTTGAAGGCGACGGGCCGCACTGGAATTGAGGTTGCAGGTGGCGGGATAATTCGCCTGATGGCCTGCGCGGGTGCTAACCTGGGTGGGGCAGGGGGGCGCTGGAGCTGCGCTTTTAAGCTGCAGGTAAGCAAAAATGCAATCGTGAGGTATTTCATGGCTCTTGGTTAGGGGTTAAATTCTATTCTCTCAAAAGCTTGATCATCGAATGAGGCCTTCTCAAAGAAGGGGCTTATCAGTGTGATCTTACCGTTACGCCAGCCAGATATTAAACCAGTCAGGCTGCCTGTATTCCCTTTTAATACGGCGCGAACTGAACCCTTGGGAGCGTTTAGCTTTTCATTAGGGCGAGCAAGGTTTATTTGGCTTATATTCTTAAGGGGGATCGGCAGTTCAGCAAAGCTGGTTTTGAAAGTGATATTCCCTTCCTGGATGCTTAGTAAATTTCCGCTCACGCTGTCCTCATTAACAAATAAAATAAAATCTTCTTTGCCGTTATCGAGGGTTATATTTTTTTCGTTGGGCAGGCTCCCGTTCCATTCCGAGACTGAAATATTATTAATCGTCACTGAATTGGAGCTCATCGATGTAAACAGAAGCCCATGTGCATCTTTCGGGAATTCATTCTTTTGCACATCCTCCCATTTTTTGAGAAATTTCTCATTAATGTACAGAGCAATGATGCCTTTGCCTCGATCGACACGAATGGAAACCCTGGCTCGGTTGCCAAGTTGGTTTAAGTTTATCCTGACATTGGAGCCCATGTTGCGGCCACCACCAACCCCGTTTCGACGCGTGTAACGGTAGAGATAAGCGTAAGAGGTGTTCAGCCTCAGGCAGTACGAGTTTCCCGTTGAGTAGGAGTCCATCCGGTCAGTCAGGAAATTAACGTAAAGATTCATATAGCCAGACCATTCAACATCAAAATCAAATCGCGCCCGACCGGGCATTTCTTTGAATTTCCTGCCAACTCGAGCTTGGCTGTACTTAGCCTCCAAGGCTCCCTCATTAAACCTCCATGTCCCCTGAGCTGTGTTGATCTGCCTGGTCTTGGCTTCTATCTGAGATGCGTTTGAGTCTGGTTCTAATTCCTTGATTAACTTGCCGCTTGATGCGTCGTAGAAAACCCAATCACGAACATTGTTAGGTCCCTCGTAAAAAGTCTTTAGGGCAGTAAAGCCTGGGATTAGGGATTTTATGGCTGATTGTTCGATTTGTATTTCCCCGCCGTACCAGGTGTTCAGCGTCAACTTTCCATCCTTTAATCCGATTAAATCACCTGAAAGACCATCTCCGTTAACTAGCGTAATTTTAGAGGAGTGTTTTTTTGCCCTGCCTAGATTCTGATTATTCCCAAATTGAATGTGTTTTACGTGTGATGGCGTAATTATCAGCTGAGGAGATACGTAAGGGTGATTCCATATAATACCGCTTTTGGCGTCAAGGCCTTCGAAAGATCCTCTGAAGATATCACCACTCTTAAGTTCAATATGCTCATCCTTTAGGCGTTTCGTGAAATTAAGTATCGGCACGGTCGTAGCAGCCGGGATTGCAATCTGTTGCCTTAATACTTTTCGACCTATTTCTAGTGCTCCTTTTTGCGGTAAAGGCTGCTTCTGAGCCCAAGCTACTGCGGGCAGCAGGGTTATCATCAAAATTATTAAGACTGAACGTCTCATTCGGCACATTATACAACTTGATTAGACGGCTTTCGTCAAGAAACCCCGAAAAAAGCGGACTCTTTAACCGGGGTCTTAACTCGGGAGAATGTTATTATCTTTAAGCTTCTTAATTTTGGGTTCGATTGAGAAGGCGCAGTAGGGAGCTTTGGAGTTTAAGCGAAAATAGTCCTGATGACATTCTTCTGCTTCGTAAAAAACATTAATTGGCTCAATTTTTGTCACAATGGGTGACTCAAATCCCCCTTCCCATTTTTCCATTGATTTCAGAGCTATTTCTTTCTGCTTCTCATCATTAGGCATGATGGTCGAACGATATTGAGTGCCTATGTCGTTTCCTTGTCGATTAAGAGTGGTTGGGTCATGCGCTTGCCAAAAGACCTCAAGGATGTCTTCTAAGGTAATGCAGCTCGTCTCAAAATGTATTTGAATGACCTCAGCATGACCTGTATCTCCGTCGCAAACCTCCTGGTAGGTGGGGTTTTCTTTTTGACCACCTGCGTAACCTGATACCACCGATATAACCCCGTTGAGCCTTTCAAAGATTGCCTCCAAGCACCAAAAGCAACCCCCTCCCAATGTGATTTTTGATGTTTGCACCTTTATTTACTTCCGGGTTTAACGGGGGTGATGGACTTTAGGTTTTCAGGTAAATCCTCAGGGCCGTATGTCTCAACATTCATGGTTAAGAGGCTGTAAAAAGGGATTTTGGGTTTATATTTCCCATTTGAGCGATCTACTAAAACGGCTAAGGCAATCAACTCAGCTCCTTCTTGGGTGATGATATTTACAGTCTCATCAGCGCGTCCTCCGCGCGTAACAACATCTTCCACTATCAAGACTTTCTCTCCAGGGCTGAACCGGAACCCTCTTCGTAAAACCAATCCGCCATCTTCCTTCTCAAGAAAAACAAACCGTACACCTAATTGTCGCGCTACCTCTTGGCCGATCACTAGGCCTCCCATCGCGGGTGCGACTACCGTTGCGATGTCTAACTCTCGAACCTTGTCAGCTAATCCTTGTCCTAATTGTTCCACAACTGGCATTTGCTGTAGAGCGGTGGCGCATTGAAAGAATTCGCGGCTCCGCAGCCCGCTTCGTAAAATAAAATGCCCTTTCAGTAGTGCTCCAGTTTTATGGAATATATCCAGAGCCTCATCCTGTGTCATGTCTGGAGGTTAATTGCTCTGAGTTTACATAGCAACGTCAACTCATTAACGGTTTGACCTCGTATTGGTTGCTGCATTGTGCTAATTTATGACAGTGCTTCGGAGGTTTAAGTTGGTTTTCGCGGTATTGTTGCTCCCTGTATGTGCAGGAGTTGGCCGGGCATTATGGGAGATATCATCACAGGTTCAATTTAACGGGATAGTGATGGCGCCGCTTTTGGCGGGCGCCACGTGTATGGGCTTATTGTATTTCTGCTTACCAAAGCCGATGTGGGCTTATGTCCTTGGGCATGAATTTACTCATGCAATCGCCACAATGCTTTGCGGTGGGCGTGTTAAGGGCATGAAAGTCGGAAGCGATGGAGGACACGTCTATGTGACCCGTGACAATTTCTTTGTGACATTAGCGCCGTATTTTATTCCAATATATGCTATAATGGTTTTCGTTGTATTCGCATTGGGGCGCCAACTTTTGGGATGGGAAGGACACCTGGCTTGGGCAACATTTTTCTGGGCTCTGGGCTTAGCCTATTCTTTTCACGTGCTGCTGACTCGGGATTTTCTCCACTCACGTCAACCAGATATTATTTCTCAAGGATATCTTTTTTCCGCGGTTATTATTTTTATCGGGAATACTCTAGTTGTGTTTTTGGGTATAAGACTTGTCTCTGGCAGCATTGGAACTGAGCAGATGGCTCGTTCACTTTTCAATGGAGTGTCAGAAACTTATCTTATAATCGTGGATTTAGCGGCAAATGCCCTAACTACCATCAATTCAGTCTTGAATTCAACTTCTGGCTGAGGCGAAATGGCCTCGCGAAATGACGTTAAGTGATATTGTTCAAGCCGATCATATAGAACCAAATCTGAAGGCTGGTGACCGTTGGGCTGCTATTGATGAGTTGGTCGATAAACTTATCTCAAGCGGAGCTATCAAGAAGGATAGTCGTGAGACCATTACAGAGGTTATAAAGAAACGGGAAAAATCAATGAGCACCGGCATCGGTTTTGGCATCGGCATACCGCATGCAGCCACTGAAGCCATTGACGAAGTGGTCGGAGCTCTTGGGCGTTCGGCAAACGGTATTGATTTTGAGGCTTTGGACAATCAGCCAGTAAATTTGGTGGTTCTTTTTCTGGTCCCTCAAGGCCAGTTCCAAAAACATCTAAACACATTGGCAAATATTGCCAAATTACTGCATAACCGCGAATTTCGTGAGTCACTCGAAAGCGCACAAGATGCTGCAGCGATTCAGCAAATAATCAGTCAACCAGCTGAGTAGATACGGTGATTCAAGCTGAGATCGAACATCGGCTTCTTAATGCGATAATGCAGCTGCTTCCTGACGCTGAAAACGAACGTGTTTTAGTTCGTCCCTGCGCCGACCCCAAACATGGTGATTACCAAAGCAACGCCCTGATGGCGCTGGCTAAAAAACGACAAATGAATCCAAGGCGCTTAGCCGATCAGGTCGTGGGGATTCTAGAATTATCGGAATTATGCGAGCCTGTTGAAATAGCTGGCCCAGGTTTTTTAAACTTCAAGCTGAAAACATCGGTAATCGAGAGGACTTTGAGTTCAGCCTTTGGGCAGGATTGCCCATTTGTTAAGAGGGTGGAACGCCCGTGTACGGTTGTTATTGACTTCAGCTCCCCAAACGTAGCTAAGCCAATGCATGTCGGGCATATCCGTTCAACGGTTCTCGGGGATAGCCTGGCACGCGTAATGCGGCTTTTGGGGCACGAAGTTATTACTGATAACCATATCGGGGATTGGGGCACTCAGTTCGGAATACTGTTATTGGGATGGAAGACGATCCTCAATGAGGATGCTCTCAAAAAGGATGCTATTACGGAGTTGGGCCGACTCTACAAGGAGATAAACGCAAATGAGCCTCTGAGAAAAGATGCGCGCGCAGAGCTTGTGAAGCTACAGCAGGGTGATGAAAGGAATATTGTTATCTGGAGAAGGATGATTGCCTTATCCCAGGAGCAGTTTGATTTAGTCTATGGACGACTGGGGATCCGCTTCAACGAGACTTTGGGGGAAAGCTTCTACAATCCACTCCTTGATGCGACAGTCAAACAACTACAGGAACATCATATTGCAGAAGAAAGCGAGGGAGCATTGATCGTTCGGTTCCCTGGCGATAAGTCTCTAGGAGACAAGCCAGCTATCGTGCAAAAGAGCGATGGGGCAGCAAATTACACTACCACTGATTTAGCCACTTTGGAATACCGCCTTAATGAGTGGTCTCCCGATAAGATCGTCTATGTAACTGATGGACGCCAGCAGCTCCATTTCCAACAACTTTTCAGTATTTTCAGGCGCTGGCGACCGGGCCTAGAGCTTGAATTGGAACATGTATGGTTCGGTTCCATCTTAGGTCCGGACGGCAAGCCTTTTAAAACCCGCAGCGGACAAACAGTAAGACTGTCTGATTTACTGGACGAAGCCGAAGAGCGAGCGTTTGATGTAGTTACCCAAAAAAACCCGGACTTGAGTGAGGTGGTGAGACGGGAGATCGCAAGAGTAATTGGGTTAGGTGCGTTGAAATATTCTGATTTATCGAATAATCGACAAAGCGATTATGTTTTTGATTGGGACAAGATGCTTTCTTTGCAGGGAAATACAGCGCCATATCTGCAATATGCTTACACGCGAGTTCGGAGCATCTTTAGAAAAACCAAAGTGCCTGACTGGAAGAAGACAGCCATTCATTTAGAAGATAAAGAGGAGTTATCGCTTGCCATGCATTTGATGAATTTTGGGCACACCTTGGAAATGGTTGCTGAAGATCATCGCCCTAATTATCTCTGTAATTACCTTTTTGAATTGGCTGGGCACTTCAGCCGTTTTTATGAGGCATGCCCTGTCATAAAGGCTGAAGAGAGAAAACGGCAAAGCCGGTTGGCGCTTTGTGAATTAACTGCTCGAGTGTTGCAGAGAGGCCTTGATGCACTTGGGATCGAGGTCACTGAAGCAATGTGACGAGGTTGCAGAACAAATCATCGTCGTTATCACAGTGACGGACCTCCTCTTGGAGAAGTCCAAATCCCTTGCCGTATGCAGGTCCGTTTAACACGCAGCCATCGGTGCTGCAACGTGCTATTTGCTCCTGCCCCTTCAGAAGTAATGAGCGGTGATTTCCTTCTATTTCATATTTCCAACCGATCAGCAATGAATTTGGATACATGTTGCGTAGGTCATTGATGATTTTTTTAGTTGGCTTTAGTTTTAAGGTAAATGGTGTATTTGAATCAATCTTACCGTTTAGAAGCTGAACAGGAGTGAAGTCACTGACCGCAGCTGCATGGAAAACTGCAGAGATATCCACTTTAGCCATATCTTTAATCAGTTTTTCAAGAGATGCAGTTGTCGTAAAATTATGAATTTCGATATTGTCAGACCGGGGAATTTTCTGTGCTGTTTCAGAGAGTAGAAGAGTCACTTGATGCTTCGATCGGTGTAGTTTTTCCGCGAGAGCAGATCCAAGCCGGCCAGTAGATTGATTGGTCAAATGCCGAACTTCATCGATTGGCTCGACGGTAGCTCCAGCAGTAACCAAGCAGTGCATCGGGCAGAGTGGACAACACTTCGATAACATTGCAAGCTTTGCGCGTGAGCAAAATTGTAGGGATTGATTTAGGGACCACTAATTCGGCCGTCGCGGTTATGGATGCTGGAATTCCAGGCATATTAGCCGATGAGAACGGGGGGCGTCTTCTGCCTTCAATAGTACATTACCCTGAATCTGGAAATATTTTGGTCGGCGAGCCTGCGAGGCGTATGCAGTTCTCTCAACCAGAGCGTACAGTTAGCTCAATTAAACGACTAATCGGAAAGACAGAAAAAGTCAATTTAGAGGGGTGGGGGTGCAAGGTTTCAGAAAACCCGATAGGAGTTGAAATTGACGGCGGAATCCAACTCCCCGAAGCCGTCTCTGCTGAAATTTTAAAGGCACTTAAACGCACAGCGGAAAGCGTTTTGTGTGAAACCGTAGATCGTGCTGTAATTACCGTCCCTGCCTATTTTAATGATGGCGAACGCCTAGCGACAAAACGAGCGGGTGAATTAGCAGGATTTACTGTAGAGAGAATCATAAATGAGCCTACAGCTGCTGCTTTGGCATGTGGTCTCAAATCTTTGGAAGAGGGTTCTAGGGTAGCGGTTTACGACTTTGGTGGAGGAACTTTTGATTTATCTATACTGGAGATTCGCGAGGGGGTGTTTGAGGTTTTGGCTACGCATGGTAACACAGCCTTAGGAGGGGATGATATTGACTCAGAGATTGCGAGTTGGATGAGAGCAAAGATTGACAGGGAATTGGATGCAACAGCCTTGGCGAGAGTGAATGCGGAAGCGGAAAAGGTTAAGATCAGCCTTAGCTCAAGTATGTCAACCTCCATTAAGCTCCCGTTCATCTCCTCGGATCTCAGCTTCGAATGTGATGTAACTCGTGGTGAAATCGAAAAATTAGCCTTACCAACTCTGGAACGCACTCGAGCTCATTGCATGCGTGCATTGGGAGATTCCGGACTTAACGCAAAAGACTTGTCACAAGTTGTATTGGTTGGAGGTCAAACACGCATGCCATTAGTCAGGAGATTGGTTGCAGAATGGTTTGAATGTCCGGAATATGAGGAAATCTCTGGTGGCATCCGATTGGGGGATTCATTTCATAAAATAAAAGGGCCAATCCTTAACGTGAGCACCAACCCTGATGAAGCTGTGGCTCTAGGAGCGTCTATTCAGGGAGCAATATTATCTGGAGAAGTATCTGGCCTGCTTCTGCTCGACGTAACCCCATTGTCCTTAGGGCTGGAAACGTTTGGGGGATTAATGAATGTTATTATACCGAGGAATACAACAATCCCCACTAGGGCGGGCGAGATATTTACCAATGCGGTTGACGGGCAGGAAAAGATGTTGATTCATGTTCTGCAGGGAGAGCGAGAGAAGTCCGGAGATAATTGGAGCATCGGGCGTTTTGAAATAGCATTTGAACGCATTAAAAGAGGAGCTGCAAGAGTGGGGGTGCAATTCGAAATAGATGCGAACGGAATCCTTAATGTTTTGGCTCGCGATACTAAAACAGGGCTTGAGAAGATAGTCTCCCTATCCTCGGCAATAAATGTTGAGGAAAACCAAGTGCAAGAGATGATTGAGCAGTCGGTGGAACATGCATTCGAAGATATGGACTCTAGGAAATGGATTGAAGCAGCTGCAAAAGCCAAAGAGGCTGTCAATGCCGCCCGGTTGGGTCTAGATTCCTTTGCTGGTGAAATTGATTGCAGTAATGCAATTACGGCATCTATTCAAGAGGTGGAAACAATTCTGGAGGCTTCGGGTAAGACCACCGGAGATTTGCCGGGCTTGAAATCCGCAGTTTCAGGACTGGATAAAGTCACGATGCCTATGGCTGAACTGATGATGGATCAGGCTATAGAGATGATTCTCAAGCGTCAAAATGGGATTGATTAGGTGCTTTCCGGTGCCTTTAAACCGTCAAAAGGAGTGTTGATCTCAACATTGCCACCCGAAGAATCGTTTTCCTTTTCAGGCTCGCTCAGAAGCTCCTGCAGTTTTTCTTTGGCGTGAGGGTTGTCAGCCCTTTGGTTTTTGGGAAGTGGGTTGACCAAGGCGTCAATTCCGCGTCCAGCTAATCGAGGCAATACGTCTGCTTTACCCCAAGGTTTAAGGCAGTCTATAAATCTATTAACGGTATCAAAGCCTATGTCTTTATGGGCGTTTTCACGTCCCCGAAAGCGAAGGTGAATTCTCACCTTCATGTCTTGACATAGAAAATTAGTTGCGTGGGCAAGTTTAAAATCGAAATCGTGTTGCTCGCAACGGGGCCGCAACTGCACCTCCTTCAACCTGCCGGCATGTGTGTTCCGACTTGTTTCCTTTTTCTTTTTGGACTCCTCGTACTGATATTTTCCGAAATCGCATATTCGGCAAACTGGGGGGCGAGCGTTTGGTGAAATCTCAACCAGATCCAGCAAGTGTCTTTTAGCCAGCTTTAAGGCGTCTTCGACCTTCATGATCCCGACTTGCTCGCCCTGAGCATCCACTACTCTCACTTCGCGGACTCGGATACGGTCATTTATCCGTATGCGTGGCTCCCATTGGCGGCGCCCTCTTCCCTTGCCTCGACTCAAAGCTGTTCCTTAAATTGTTGTTTAGCCATATGAATAGCCCCTGCATTGTTCAGGAGCGCATACAAGTTTTTGATCGAATAAGGGTTTGAGGCAAGGAGAAAAATTATGTGTATTGGATTGATTTTTCGTAGCAATTCATTGTGGTAGCCGGTAAGTTCCCGCCCCGATAATGGCGGATATTCAACCATTTAAAGCTCTAAGACCTAATCCAAATTTGGCTAATCAGATTTGCGAGCTCCCTTATGATGTGATGAGTAGCCAGGAAGCAAAGGAGATAGCAAAGGACAATCCATACAGTTTTCTTCATGTTAGCAAACCGGAGATAGATTTGGAACCGGGGATAAATGTATATTCAGATTCAGTATACGCTAAGGGTGCCGAAAACTTGGAACTCCTTCAAAAGCAAGGGGTTTTGACACAAGACACTGCTCCTTGCTTTTACCTTTACCAGCAGGTAATGGGGAGCCACAGGCAGATCGGGGTGGTTGCTGTTGTCAGTTGCAAGGAGTACGATTCTGGAGTAATCAGGAAACACGAGCATACAAGGCCAGCAAAAGAAGATGATCGTGTTCGCCATATCGAAGCTCTGAATTCCCAAACAGGTCCGGTTTTTATGACATATCGTTCTGTGGAGAGGATCGACGCTTTCATCAGTGCGGCATGCGAAAAAGAACCAGAGGTCGACTTTGCGGCTGCTGATGGAGTTCGTCATACTTCATGGGTTCTTCATTCACAGGAAGATGTATATTTTATCAAGGACCAATTTGCGGCAGTCGACAATTTGTATATTGCTGATGGGCATCATCGGAGTGCGGCAGCGTCCAGGGTAAACATATCAAGACAAGGTTCAGGGCAGAGTGATCGATTCCTTGCGGTAATATTTCCACATGATCAGATGCAGATTCTTGCGTACAATAGAGCAGTTAAAAATCTTAACGGTGTTTCAGCTGAAATTTTTCTCAGCCAACTAGAGGAGGTTTTTGATGTGCATCAAGGAGGAGGAGGGGTCTGCAATAGAAAAAATGAGCTTGGCCTTTACATTGAAGGCGGATGGCGAATCCTAACCTTCAAAAATAATAAGGCAAAGGCTGGGAGCCCTATGGAAGAATTGGACGCAGCCTTGTTGCAAAATCACGTACTAGGACCATTGCTAGGCGTTAAGGATCCTCGCACGAATACGCAAATCAGTTTTATAGGTGGGATTCGAGGCCCTGCTGAACTGGAGAGATTGGTTGATGAAGAAGGCTACGCTTGCGCCTTTTCTATGCACCCAACAGACATAGAGGATTTGATGGAGATTGCTGATGAGGGTGGCATTATGCCCCCCAAGAGCACATGGTTTGAGCCCAAGTTGCGGGACGCCATGTTTTGTCACATGATTTGAATTTAACAATGAAGATAGTTCTCGCCTATTCTGGAGGTTTAGACACGTCAGTTTTGGTGACGTGGCTAAAGGAAAAATATAACGCCGAGATAATCGCTTTCTGTGCGGATATTGGTCAAGGAGAAGAGCTTAAGGGGTTGAGGCAAAAGGCAAAACAAACTGGGGCATCCAAAATGTATATCGATGACCTCCGTGAAGAGTTCGCTTCTGACTTTATTTTTCCGATGATTCAGGCTGGCGCTATCTACGAAGATCAATATTATTTAGGTACAAGCATTGCCCGTCCTTTAATTGCTAAACGGATGGTTGAAATTGCAATAAAGGAAAAGGCGCATGCAATTGCCCACGGAGCTACTGGAAAAGGAAATGATCAGGTTCGGTTCGAACTAACGACTGCGGCCTTGGCTCCTCACATTGAGATTATTGCGCCCTGGCGAATGAAGGAGTTCCGCTCTCAATTTCCTGGCCGAAAAGAAATGATTCACTATTGCCGGTGCCAAGGGATTGCTGTGGAGGCAAGTGCTAAAAAACCTTACAGCATGGACCGCAATTTACTACACATCTCCTATGAAGCAGGGATACTGGAAGATATTTGGTTCGATGCGTTTAACTCTAAAAATAAAGATATGTTCAAGTTGTCAGTCGCCCCAGAGGACGCCCCAGACAAGCCTGAATATGTAAACCTCCAATTTGACAGAGGGATTTGCGTGGCGGTAAATGGCCGACGGCTTTCGCCATTGAAAGTAATGGAAAAACTCAACAGGTTAGGAGGCAAACATGGCATCGGAAGGGTTGATGTCGTCGAAAACCGTTTTGTAGGAATGAAGAGCAGGGGGGTGTACGAGACTCCGGGCGGCACGATACTTCATTTTGCTCACCGACAAATGGAAAGCATAACCGTCGATCGTGAAGTGATGCATATCCGTGATTCATTGATCCCAAAATACTCTGAATTAGTCTACAATGGGTTTTGGTATGCCCCGGAAAGAGAAGCCTTGCAGGCGCTTGTTCTCGAGACACAGAAAAACGTTACCGGCACAGTCAGGTTAAAACTTTACAAAGGGACGTTTTACACTGCTGGTCGGAAGTCGCCTGTGAGTCTTTACAGTCCTGATATCGCCACAATGGAATCGGACCCGAGTGAAGTCTATAATCAGGACGACGCAACAGGCTTTATAAACTTAAACGCCCTCAGGCTGAAGGTGCGCTCTAGGGTTCAGGCAAAAAATAATAAGCATAGAAGGAAAAAACCTTAACGCTTTTCGGGAAGCTTTACTTGGGCATGGATGTTCGTGATGCCTGCTTCTTGTGCGATGTCTCTGACATTGACGACCTCCCCAAAAGGTGCCTTTTCATCGGCTTGAATTGTTAGGTTAACCGATGGTTTTTCAGTTATCCTGAGTATAAATTCAGAGCGAAGCTCTGATGCTGTAACCGACTTATTGTTAAGGAGCAAATATGGGGCGGTTTTTTGGATTCGGACTAAAAGCGGGTTCTCTGATTCAGTCATAGAACTCCCTGCATAGCTTGACGTGGGCAGCGCCATGTCAAGGGCCGGCACCCGGTTTTTGAATGTTGTGGTGACAACGAGAAAGATTAGCACAACCATCAATACATCAATTAGCGAGACGATAATAACCGAAGGAGTGGCCCTTTTTTTTGTAGTGCGAAACTGCATGTTAATCGGCACGGGGATACTGGCTGCGAAGAAACTGGTCACATAGATTTTCCATTTCTATTGAAAGAGTTTCCACCTTTCTATTGAAATAGCTCCATCCAATTAAAGAAGGAATGGCGACCACGAGACCCAGTAATGTTGCCTTTAGAGCAATACTAATTCCTTCTGAGAATAAGGCTGTCTGCTCAACCGTTGCTTCCACGCCCATTCCCCGGAACAGTGTAATTAACCCGAAAATGGTTCCAACGAGGCCTAACAGAGGGGCCACTCCGGTGATAATTTCAAGTATTACAATTCCTCGCTCCATTTTAGAGATTTCGGCCCTTGCACGAGTTTGCAGGAGCTCCATGTTTTCGTTTCTTGGAAGATGAAGGTGGTCGATCGCACAACTTATCAGCTGGCCATACGGCGATCGGATCTTGTTGGCAGTTGTGCGTAGTGTTAATATCTTATCCTGAGAGTTGCAGACTCCTTGCAATTCTATCAGGCGCGAAGGGATTACGGCCCCGCGTCGAAGAGCGAGGCCGCGTTCGACGATAAGAAATACACTGATCATCGATGTCAGTATCAGCACGCCTATTATAGTGTTCTTCATTGTTGAAGGCGGGGGTTTTGAGTTTGCTGCTTCTTCAGATCCTGCCTTCGGTAAAGAGTTTTGAGCCTGTGTTTCAAAACAGCTAAATAACAGCAACGTAAAACACAGAAATAAGCAGGTTCTAAGTGTGATCATCGGACAAGATAATTAAATGTAATTCTACAGCGGCGAGGACCATTGCCTAGTTGTTTGCGCATATCCTCCGTCCATTGCTCGAAAGGGGCTGGTTGCTGGATGGATTCTCGGCAAAAGTATTGAAGTATGGCCGCTGCATTTGTTTCCCGAACAGTTAAGTCTTCAATCCTTCCATCGTGGAATAAGCTAAAATCTACTATTACCTGGCTCGGTGACCATGTCCGGCTCTTGAGCTGTTTTCTCCAAGCGATACTGATGGCCGCGAAGAAGCGCGCATCATAATCGCCGTAGCCAGTAAGGCGAACGTCTAGAGCCGCGGGCCCTTGACGCGTTGCTCCTCCGTCTTGCTTCATGCTACGGTTTCCAAGGCCGGCTTTTGCCTCTTGAAGAGTAGGAGCTTTGGGCCTTTCAGGAAGGGCAGGAAGTAGGTCGGAATTCGTTTTTCGAGGAATTGAGGGGCGCAAAATGCTGTTCTGCCTTGAGGAGCTAGGTTTTGTGGGGTTCGTTTGCTTTTCCTTAATTGTCACGGGGTCGAATGTGGTGATATTCGACTCTAGAGTCTGCGGCTTAGCTTTTGCAGAAGCCCTTATATGGCCGAGGCTAGGCCGACTCATTGCAGCACTTGTTGCTGCAGGGCTAGGTGTTGGGCTATCGAAACTTCCTGGAGCCATGATGATGCCTTCCTTAATACGTGGTGTATCCTGTGCTTTCTCGGGAGGACTTGGGTTTGAAGCAATTGAGTTGGCATTGGAATAATAAGGCGTCTTTTTGACGGGGGCCTTCTCAGTTCGGGTTTCTGGGGTTACCGGAACAAACTCATTTTCCATTTCGTGATTCTTCTTTAAGGGCTCGGGGGCAAGGTTAACTGAGACAAGTCTATATTTGGGTTTTTCAGAGGGGAATGCCTTAGCGGTATCAAGCCATCCTCCCCATACAACCCCTGCAAAAATAGAGCTGTGTATGATTACAGTTGCCACCAGAGCCACAGGGGAGCTTCCCATTAATGAATCTTGGTTTGCGGCCTTATGATGCATGGAGCTATTGATGTTGAATGGGGGCCTACAGGTCTCGCAATCTTTTCTTGTTAATAGAGCACGTCCAATTTCTGTTTCAACTCAGGAACTGTTATCCGAGCTTCGGGTTTAACCGATTGCAAGGTTTCCCCAAAAGCCATAGCACTGTCTTCTTCTCCGTGAACAACATAGATGTCCTTCATTGACCCACTGCATGCTTCGACGTGCGAAACCAATTCATCGCGGTCTGCGTGTCCTGAAAATGCATCATGGCGAGCCACTTGCGCTTTAACCTCGTAGGGTTCACCAAAAATATTGACGGGCGAATCGCCGTTTGCGATTCGTGAACCAAGAGTGTGCTGGGCACAGTAACCGACGAATAAAACCAGATTATTTGGGTTTTCGATATTATTTTTGAGATGGTGTCTGATGCGGCCGCCTTCACACATGCCTGAAGAGCTGATAATAATAGCGGGTCCCTTCAACTGGTTTAATTGAATCGAGCGTGAAACCTGTCGAATGTATTGCAAGTTTTCCATTCCGAAGGGATTTTCTTTTTCACGAAGGAAGGAATAGATCGATTCATTAAAACACTCAGGATGAAGGCGGAAAACCTCGGTCGCATTTACGCTAAGCGGGCTATCCACGAAAATTGGGATATCTGGAAGGTCTCCGCTTTCATGAAGTTGATGCAACGTATATACAACGAGCTGTGTTCGTCCCACCGAGAATGCAGGTATGATGATTTTACCACCGCGATGTGCGGTTTCCAATATACCTTTGGCGATTTCGACAATGGACATATCCTTATCCCCATGCAGTCGATTTCCATAAGTGCTTTCGATATGCAGCACATCCACATCCTGAATTGGTTGCGGGTCGCGAAGGATGGCGTGTCCGCCTCGTCCAACGTCTCCGGTGAACAAATAACGCATCTCACGCCCATCTTCTTTTATATCGAGGACAACCTGCGCAGACCCAAGGATGTGGCCTGCGTCGCAAAAAGCGAGAGATACCCCATCAGCAATCTGCATTGGGCGATCGTAGTTTAGCGATACAAATTGGCGGATGGCTCCAGCTGCGTCCTCTACAGAATATAAAGCCTCCACGGGGGGCTCGCCCTTCTTAGCTCGTTTACGCGATATATATTCCGCATCGTGCTCCTGAATACGTGCGGAATCCTCCAGCATTATGCCGGCTAGATCTCGAGTAGCGTGGGTGCAAAATATATTCCCCTTAAAGCCTTGTTTGACAAGATTTGGGAAATTCCCGCAATGATCAATATGAGAATGGCTTAGGATGGCGAGATCGACATCCTTGGGATCGAAAGGGAAATTCTTATTACGATCAATTGATTCGGATCGCTTCCCTTGATATAGACCGCATTCTAGCAGAATGCGTTGATTATTAACTTCGAGCAGAAACATGGAGCCGGTGGTGGTGCGCGTTGCCCCGCAGAATTGTACTCGCATGCTTTTTTATAGGGAAAAAGTGCCTTTAAGTCGAGATTGGATTGATACTTGGCTCTCTTTTAGATAAACGCAGGGGTGGACGCTGATTCATACGGGGTAACTGTTACAGTTGATCGATTAGAATATCAGGCTGAGGTCCTGACTCCTCCTGACAAGCCTCATTGCTTTGCCTATTACATTAGCATAAAGAATAAAGGCGTTGAAACGATAACTATTCGCGGTCGCAAGTGGGTTGTCACAGAGTCCACAGGCGAGGTTGTTGCGGTGGAAGCAGACGGTGTTGTTGGCGAATTTCCTGTGCTCCAACCGGGGCAGAATTTCAGCTATAATAGCTACCATATGATTCGCGCACCTAAAGCAGTAGCTCAAGGCAGTTATTTGGGTCTTACAGAAGGGGGAAGCCCCGTGGTTATAGACATCCCGGCATTTGAGTTGCTGGTTCCTGGCAACAGTGAAGTCGGATACTGCTAGCGGGCACGATATATTATGCGCGCTTTCGAGAGATCGTATGGGGACATTTCTACTTTCACTGTATCTCCCTCAGCAATCCTGATCCAGTTTTTGCGCATCTTGCCTGATATGTGCGCAAGCACTTCATGTCCATTAGGTAATTTCACCTTAAACATTGTGCCTGGCATTACTTGGGAGATCGTGCCTTCCAGCTGTATGGGTTCTTCCTTAGGCATCTGGAAAAGGCGCACATTGACTTTTGAGTGGCCCGTTGGCAAGTGCAAAGGCAAATTAAAAGGCCCCACGCAGGGGCCTGAGGAAGCGATAAATTCCTAATTATTCGCCAAGCAGTTTCTCAATTTTTCCATCGAGACCATTACGTGCCTTCATATCCACGAGGTTGCCTTTTTTGTCAACCAACCACATTGCGGGTATTCCTTGAATGCCATATTTTACTGCAAATTCATTTTTCCAGCCTTGGCCATCAAAATGTTGCGGCCATTCCATTTTCTCTTTTTCTACAAATTTGGCGAGCTTATCTCTTGATTGATCCAATGAGATGCCGACTATTTCAAACCCCTTCTCGTGAAATTTAGCGTAGGTTTTTTTAATATTTGGCAATTCCGCTACACAGGGACCGCACCAAGTAGCCCAAAAATCAATCAGGACAACCTTTCCCTTCAATTTGTCCATGTCGACTGCCCTCCCGTCAATAGACTTGAATGATATATTCAAAGGCTTTCCAAGGGCTTCCATTTTCGCAAGCTGGCCTTTGGCGCGAGCAGCCTCTTGATCCGGCCCGTTTTCAGCAATCTGCCGCAGTAATGCTTTCGCCTTTTCCGGTTCCGCACTACTGGCAATACGCATTAAAGCAGCATTGGCGCCTGCGTTCTTCGGGTCTTTTTTAAGCATCACGAGTACGCCTTTTTCCGCCATGGCGGCTAAATCGACCGAAAGTTTCTTGTCCTCGACCAGGCCACTGGCTTCAGCCATCATTATGAGCGGACCGACTTCTTTAGGGAATTCTTTGGCGAGTCCTTGCGCTCCCTTAGCATATTCTTCAAACGCCTTCGCACGGTTTTCGGGGACCAACCCTCTGACTCTTGTTATCAGTTCTTTGGCTGCGTCATTAAATGTTCTTTCAGCTTTTTTATCGGCTGCAATCAACGGAATGGTAATAAGCATTATGAATGCCAGTGATACGCGCATAAAAACCCCTGTTAATGTATTGTTCCTTGTCATGGGTTTAATTATATAAAGGCTTTCTTTGTTAGCCAGAATATTCATTGAAAGATCAGCTCATCTCCTTTAATGCCCCTAGACTGTCACCCTTGAGGTGTAAAGTTTGGGTCGGGAATGCGAACTCCAGTCCTAATTCTTCAACTTTATCCATTATCTTTAAATTCACACGTTCTCGAGTATCTAGATATTCTTTCCATACGGTGCTTGTGCTAAAATAATAAAGAAATACATCCATGGAACTAGCCCCAAAGTCAGTGAATTGCACCAACTTGTATTCCTGATCAACACCTTCATCTTCCTCCAGGATCTTCTCAATCTCTTTTAAAGCTGCTTTCATTTGTTTTGCAGATGTGTCGTAAGATAATCCCAAGGTCATCTTAATTCTACGCTTTGGCATCCGAGACCAGTTTTTGATGGTCTCACCGGCAAGTTTCCCATTGGGTACGCTCATTAATGTTTTATCAAACATACGTATTTTGGTGGAGCGGAAACCGATTTCCTCTACATCCCCGTCAATTGTGCTCCCTACAGTAATCCAGTCACCTACTTTGTACGGTCGATCGGTTAAAATGTTGAGAGTGCCAACCAGATTAGCCACTGAATCCTGGGATCCCATGGCAAACGCCAAACTAAGCACGCCTCCTAAAGCAACCAGGCTGGTGATATTAATCCCAATAGTTGCTAGGATAGTTAGCGACCCCACAATAACCACCAGAATGCGGAGAGCCCTCCTGATTAAGGGCGTGAATTGGCCTCGCAAGCCTTCGTCAGCTTTTGATAAAAGCTCATCAACATAATGTGCAGCAACATCGACAAGGCGGTATACCAGCCAAATAACACTTAGCCCGAGGAAGATTGAGTAGCTTTTGCCGATTAATTCAGTGGGGAAATTTGCCAGATTAAATACGATCAGGAATGCGGCAATATGTACAGCCCCTATCATTACAAAGGCGTTAACTGGTTTGATGATCGCATTAAAGAGTTCGTCATCCCATTCCGCCTCAGTTTTACTTACATAGGCTTCCACCTTTTTTTGGATGTAACTAAGAATAATCCGTTTAAGCACAAGGCCTGCAAGAATGGCCAGAAAGGCAGCTAAATACTGCCATGCGGATATCCCGAGAATTTTTTGGCCTAGATTTGCTTCAAAAGTTTGCACCCAAGCTGACTGCTGGACGGAGTCCTTGATTGCTTGAGTTTTAACTGTTGCCGAACTGTTTTTGTCAACCGTGAGGGTAGACTTTTCTTTATCGGCGGCCTGCACCGATAGCGTGCCCGCTGAAATCGTAAATATGATAAACAGCGACATTTGAATCCAATGCTTCATGGGCGGAGATTGTGCAGAGGTTTGGAGTCGGTCAAGTCTCTATCCGATAAGGACCCAGCTTGCTAATGCCAGCAGGAAGAAAAAGCCGGCAACATCGGTGACAGTCGTGATCAGTATGCTGGAGGCCAGAGCCGGGTCCAGTCGGAAGAATTTTAAAGCAAAAGGGATCAGTACGCCAAACATGGCTGCGGCCACAAGGTTTAACAACATGGCAAAGCCTGCCACCAAGCCGAGCTTCCAGCCAATATCCGCGTCCGCAGAGAAGATGGGGCCAATAAGATACCCAACAACCCCTACGATTAGCCCTATAACAAGTCCAATTAATAAACCTAGCAAAAGCTCTTTAAGCAAGGCTTTGCGTCCATCGCCAGGGGACAGTTCTCCTAATGCCATGTCGCGAATGATAATGGTTACGGTTTGCATGCCTGCATTTCCTCCCTGGCCGGCTATAATCGGCAGGAATATGGCTAACACAGCAAACTGAGCTACAGTGTCTTGATAAAACCCAACCACAGCTCCAGCAAGGCAAGCTGTAAGAAGATTGATGCAGAGCCACGGAAGGCGTCGAGCAAAGGACTGCTTCCAGGGGGTGAGGGCTCGCTCTTCACCAGACAGGCCCACCATCTTCTGCATGTCCTCGGTTTGTTCTTCAATTGCGACAGTAAGTGCATCATCACTTCGAATCACGCCAACTAGTCGCCCCTCCTCCTCGAGTACCGGAAGGCCCAGGAAATGGTATTTTTCGAATCTCCTAACGACTTCCTCTTGGTCGTCGGTTACACGGACATACTTAACCTCTCGATTCATTAGGTCTGCAACTTTAACCTCGTCATCCGAAAAAATTAAATCCCTGATTGATACTACCCCGACCAATTTTTCATCTTTGTCGGTGACGAAAAGATAATTGATGTCAGTAGGGGATTGTTCGCGGTGCTTGCGCCGGATTCTGCGTTGAGCTTCCCCAACGGTGTGGTGCGACCGGAGCGTAACGAACCGATCGTTCATGATTCCGCCGGCCGTGTCTTCCGGGTATTTCAGGAGGTCGCGGGCTGCCCTAGCCTCATTCTTGTCCATTTTACGCAGCAACCGGGCGCGATCCACCTCCGGCATCTCTCCTAGAACATCAGCAGCCTCTTCGGCGTACATTTCGTTGAGAAGCGGCACCAGTTTCGCCTGTGGAAAACCCTCAAGCACGGCACTGATCCATTCGTCATCAAGTTCAGCCAGTGCTGCGGAGGCTTCCTCTACGGGCAACTCAGTAAGAATATGCCGCGCCTCTTCGGCGGGCATGCGCTGCAGTCGGTCTGCTAGGTCAGCCGGGTGCAAGGCCTTGAATTCTTCAAGATAAATTGGGGTTGTGTCTGCCATAGGCAAGCCTCCGATACGTTCTTGATTCTATATATTTAGATGAAAAATTCAAGCCGCGAGGACTTGCATTATAGATCAACCCCCAGCGACAATATTTACGATCTCAAGTCGGTCGCAATCCTGAATTTCTCTCGAGCTAAATTCCGAAGGGGAAATGGCCGCGCCATTTAGTTCGACAACTACCGAACCCGGGTGCAGACCGCGGTTCTTAATAAATTCTTCCAGTGAGCAAGGAAGGCTGGCTTCTGTTTGGCGTCCGTTCACAGTGAGTAATGCATTCATAATCTAATCGGAAAATCCCTTGGTTTTTCAAAGTGTCTTACTGTAAATTTCGTGGCAGACAGTGTCAAATGGACCCAGCTAAGGCATCAGAGCCTTATCCCAATCTTTCCATACAGGCTCGTACCCAAGGCGACTTATGCACCCAGCAACCTCGACAGGAGTACGCCCATCAGCAGTATCGAATTGACGCGTGGCTTGCTCGGGTTTTTCGGCTTTACCTTTAATGCGGGCTGCCCCCTCGTTTTCTTCCCGACTCCTTCTCGTGAAGGCAGTATCGGTCCCGGTGTAGCCTCCGGGGCTGGTATGACTACCAGCACTCATGTGAGTGATTCCTAGCGGGATTAACCCATTCCTGATAACGGCCGACTCACGCGTGGAGAGAACAATGCCTACGTCAGGCAGGAACAATCTAAGGGCGCAGATTAATTGTGTGAGATCGCGGTCAGAGATAAGGTCGACTGGCTCAAAATTCCCCGCACAAGGTCTAATTCGCGGTAGTGACACAGTGATTTGAGCTTTCCAGCAATGCTTTAGGAGCCATTGCGCATGGGCAGCCATAGCAATAGCTTCAGTGCGCCAGTCACTTAGCCCTAGCAGAGCACCAATCCCAAGTCGTTTAAAGCCTGCAGCATAAGCTCGTTCGGGTGTCTCTAGCCTCCAATCAAACTTTTTTTTAGGGCCAGCGGTATGGTAATTGGCGTATGCATTGCGATCATAGGTCTCTTGATATACAACCAGCCCTTCGGCCCCGCTTTTGACTAACGATTGGTATTCAAAAACATCGAGCGGACCCAGCTCAACAGAGATGCTAGGAATGAATTGATGGAGTGCTTGAATGCATTCCATTACGTACCCATTTGAAATAAACTTAGGATGTTCTCCTGCGACCAACAGAATGCTCCGGAGGCCTTGCAGCTTAAGCTCTTCGGCTTCTGACATCACCTCCTCAGTTGTAAGCGTAGTTCTAAGAATCTGATTATCTCGCGAAAAACCACAGTAACTGCATATATTAATGCACTCATTCGATAGGTAAAGTGGGGCAAATAAGCGAATAGTTTTCCCGAACCGTTGCCTTGTGAGAGCCCCTGATTTTAATGCTAATGCTTCTAGATGCTTAGATGCTGTCGGGGAAATCATGTGCGCAAAATCCCTTAGCGAAGGCTCTTTAGAGGTGATAGCCTGTTGAGCGGTACGCGGGTCAGCAGCTAGAGAGTTGGCGCGTAGTCCAGAAAGCGGGAGTTTAGCGAAGTAATTAACAAAGGACACGGCACCTAAAATGACGCCAAATCAAAGCGAAGTCGAGTCACCTAATATGAACAGTGCCTCTCTCAACCCAAGGCTTTTAGCAGTAGGCCTATGAAGGCAATCATTACAACGGTGGCTCCAATTGACATCACCGCCTCCAGAGCATGCCCTCTCTTCGGCTCAAAATCTCCGCATTCAGCGTGAAAACCACGCATTCTATGTTTGGACCTACTGTTTTCCCTTGAAAATTGCACATCAATTCTCACAGTGACAATGTCACGCATATATAATGCCAAGAACGAAAAATGTGGGCATAAGTTTTACTCCGAGCCGCGCCTAAGCCCTTTTAGCCTTACTCATATGGGTACGCACGTCATTGCCGTGGCCAATCAAAAAGGCGGGGTGGGGAAAACCACAACCACCATTAATATAGCGGCAAGTTTAGCACATCAGGGGCAAAGGGTTCTGATGGTGGACTTGGATCCGCAAGCTAATGCCACCAGTGGTATAGGTGTCGAGAAACGCGAAGGAGGAAGCGTTTATGAGTCACTAGTAGGCGATGGCCTTTTGACTGATCAAATCATATGTTCCTCCTGCGAAAATCTTTGGGTGATCCCAGGAGAAGTAAATCTGTGCGGTGCTGAAATTGAATTACCCCGGATGGAGGATTGCCTCCATCGCCTGCAAAGGGCGTTGCATTCTGTTAAAATGGCCAATGTGTATGACGTCGTTTTAATTGACTGCCCTCCTTCACTTGGCTCCCTTACGCTAAATGCATTTGTGGCCGCTGACTCGCTGTTAGTACCGATTCAGTGTGAATACTATGCGTTGGAAGGGATTTCGATGGTTCAGCGACTTATCAATCAGGTCCGCGAATCCGGTGACAACCCAGGGCTGAATATTATCGGGATTGTTATGACTATGTATGATGGGCGCACACGGCTCTCGCAACAAGTGCTTGATGAGGTGCGAAATCACTTTTCGGATGTCATTTTTGAAACAACGATTCCTAGAGCGACACGCCTTGCAGAAGCGCCCAGCCATGGACAACCTGCTTTGGTTTACGATCCTGACGGATTGGCCACCGCAGCTTATGACGTTCTAGCCGCCGAATTGCTACAGCGATTGAACGTGGAAGAGATGGCCCCTGATAACGTTGTAGATGCAGTATCTCTGCAAAATCACGTGCCTGTGCAAAATCAGGCTTGAAGCTCCCTCGGACTTTGCTGAGACTCAACCTTTTAACATCTGCCAACCGATGAATATTGTTTCATTTCTGCAGCTAGCTTTAATTTCTTTTTTTCGAACGCTGCCGACTGGCCGCAATATCTGGGCGGGGAGCCTTAGGGTGAGACCATCACGGAAAACTCCTCCATTAAATGGTTAATTAAGCACTTACACGATATAAAATATGGCTAAGCTTCGGGTGGAAATGAAAATTGAGAAGGTGACAATGGAGTTGCCTGACACAAAGACTCTCCAGTTTAAATGGCCGGAAGGATATGATGTTGATTTCAAAACCGGACAATTCATTACCGTATGGTGGCCACACCACCCAAAATACAAACGCGCTTATTCTTTGAGTTCCTGTGCGTTGGATCGCGGGGGTTTTGAGGTTACTGTCAAACGAGAGGGCAAGATGGGGACCAGCATTGTGGACTGGGCGGAAGAAGGTGACGTTATGGGCGTTATTGAGCCAGCGGGAAAATTCCTGCCTGTTTTCGATCCTCCTGGAAAACATTTAATCTGCATCGCCGGGGGATCTGGGGTAACTCCTTTCAGAGGTTTTGTGCGTGAAGCAACACGCCGCAAATTGAACACACGCATTACAGTTCTCTATACGGTTCGCACGACAAAAGACATCATCTTCAACAATGAGTTTCTTGAGACGACAAAAGAAAATCCGAATTTCGAATTTCTGACAACCTGTACACGTTTAGAAAAAGATGACCCATGGACAGGCCGACGCGGTAGGATTGATGCGAATTGGATCAAAGAAATTATAGCCGACATGGGAAACACTATATTTTATGCATGTGGCCCTAACGGCTTGGTCGAAATGGCTGAGTCGCTCGCAAAGGATGAGTTGGGGGCATCAAAGGAACAGGTGATACTTGAGAAGTGGGGGTAACATCGGGTGCTGAACTTAAAGCGAACACCTCTATTTGATGCCCATCAGTCACTAGGAGCCAGATGCGTGGATTTTGGGGGCTGGGAAATGCCAGTGCAGTATAAGAGCATTGTTGCCGAGCATCAAGCGGTTCGCAATACAGCGGGCATCTTTGATATCTCGCACATGGGTGAAATTATGGTGGGGGGTGCACAATCTGCGTGTTTTCTTGATAGCTCACTAACCAATCAAGCTTCCTCTTTAGCTGTTGGCGGTGCCCAGTACTCACTAATGTGCAACACACATGGCGGAGTGATTGATGATCTGTATGTATATCGTATCGCCAAAGAAGTCTTCCTGCTTATTGTAAACGCTTCCCGAATTGAGGAAGATTTTTCCCAACTGCAAAACCTTGTAGAGGAATACGGCAAAGATCGCACTGTGAATGTTGTTAATGAATCAAATCAACTCTCTGCAGTTGCTGTGCAGGGGCCCAATGTAAGGTTGTTCATTGATGAGCTCTTCAGCATGGAGGGCTTGATTCGGGTTAATAAACCTAGTGATCTTAAAAAAAATCAAATCGACGTATTCACTTTTGAAGAAAATGATGTCTACGTGGCCAACACCGGTTACACGGGTGAAAGCGGGTTTGAAATTGTGGGACCGAATGAAACAATTACTGAACTGTGGTTTCGTGTAATGGAATTAGGGCATCCGCATGGCTTGAAGCCAGCAGGTTTGGGTGCTCGCAACACGTTGCGAATGGAGATGGGATATCCATTATACGGGAATGAGCTAGATGAGTCAGTAACGCCAATCGAAGCGGGTTTGGGTTATTTTGTTGATCTGAACAAGCCGTTTCGCGGGAGAGATAGGCTTTCCGAGCAAAATACAAACGGTCTTAGCAGACGAAATCTTGCCTTCCAGATGTCCACGAAATCGCCACCACCAAGGCAGGGGTATCCGGTTTCAGCGGATGGAACGACAATAGGTTCAGTCACCAGCGGCACTCAAAGCCCGTCATTAAACGCCGGTATTGGGATGGCCTTAATCCATGAACCGCATGACAAAATCGGGAACAGCATTGAAATTGAAATTAGAGGCCAGCTGTTTCCAGCGATGATCAAAGGAAAGCCTCTTTACGTAAAAACATGAGCACAATTCCGGAAAACCTTAAATACACCAAAACCCATGAATGGGTCTGTTTGGAATCTGAATACGCCACTGTTGGCATTACAGACCACGCCCAGTCAGAATTAACTGATATTGTTTATGTGGAACTGCCTGAATTGGGCAGGTCTTTGACTGCGGGCCAGAATTGCGCAGTTGTCGAATCAGTAAAAACTGCCAGCGATATATATTCTCCGGTAACAGGTGAAGTTATCGAGGTTAATAGAGCCCTTGAAGGCGCTCCTGAGTTAGTTAATGACAGTGCATACAAAGAAGGTTGGTTCTTTAAGGTTAAACTTATAGGAGAACCGGATCTATCCGCTTTAATTGACGCCCCTACTTATGCGGCTGAAATCGGCGAGGACTAATGCGGCTTCTTGTTATCTTTTGTTATAGCATTTCATTAATCCCTAGCTTTAGCGCAGTGGATTTAGTGATCCGTAATGGTCTAGTATATGACGGCTCCGGGAACCTGCCCGAAATTACCGACATAAGCATCGAGGGAGGGAGAATCATTTCGGTCGGAGTCGAAGCTCGAAAGGGGATATCAACGATTGATGCGAGAGGAATGGTTGTAGCTCCAGGTTTCATTGATGTACATACGCATGCAGAAAATATTTTATACCTACCGAAGGCGGAAAACTTTCTCCGCATGGGCGTCACCACTTTGATTCTCGGCAATTGCGGCTCCTCGAAGCTGAATCTAGCCGATTTCTTTATAAATCTTTCGGAAAAGGGTTTCTCGCCAAATATCGCCAGTCTTATTGGGCATGGCACTGTCAGGAAGCAGGTGATGGGTGGATCGATCCGCCGTCCCCCAGACGCCCGTGAGTTAGCCCAAATGAAACAATACATTGAAAAAGGGATGGTTGACGGTGCTTTAGGCATGTCAACCGGACTCATTTATCTGCCCGGAACTTTCGCGAAGACCGAGGAAATTGTGGAACTATCTAAAACCGTTGCGGCTCACAAGGGGATATATGTCAGCCATATGAGAAGCGAGGGAACCAATATCTTTAAGGCGGTCGATGAAGCGTGCCTAATCGGGGCGCAAGCCAAGCTTCCTGTTCATATTTCCCATCTTAAGCTCGCAGGAAAGCCAATGTGGGGCAAGCACCCGCAGCTCCTGAGCTTCCTGAATGCGGCGCGTAAAAAGGGCCTGAAGCTGACTCATGACCAGTATGCATACACGGCCTCCAGCACGAGTTTACGCCAGCTGCTCCCTGACGACATGGTGGCTGGCGGTGCAGCTGCCTTCGCTCGACGCATAAGTGATAAAACACAACGAAATGAAACCTTAAACTGGATGAAAAGCCGTCTCTTCGCTCGTAAACGTAATGACTATTCCTATGCGGTTATCGCCTACCACAAGAAAGACACTCGATACAACGGCCTGAGCGTAGTTGAAGCAGCACGCCTTAGATACGGACAAAATACATTAAACCACCAAATATCATTGATCTTTGAAATTGAAATTAACGGTGGGGCGAGTGCTGTCTTTCATGGAATGAGCGAGGCTGATGCACGAGCTTTTTTAGCTGATCCTTACACCATGTTTGCCAGTGACAGCAGTGTTCGGGCTTTTAATAAAGGTGTGCCTCACCCACGAGGATACGGCAACGCGGCAAGATTTTTAGGGCATTATGCTCGAGATCAAAAGCAACTAAAACTTGAGGAAGCTATTAGAAAAATGACCTCTTTACCGGCACGCACATTTCAGCTCAAGAGCAGGGGAATGCTAAAGGTTGGATACGCAGCTGATGTGGTTGTTTTTGACCCCAAAAAAATCCGTGATAACGCTACTTTCAAGCTCCCCCATGCATATTCTACGGGCTTTAAGCACGTTATTGTTAATGGCCAGATTGTTGTCGAAAACGACCGACACAACGGTGCCGGGCCAGGCCAGATTATTCGCCGTACTCAATGAGGTAATCGGCAATATGCATGATTTTAATTTCAGACCCTTCCTTTTTGATCCCTGATTGAATCTGAAGGAGGCAACCAGGGTTTGATGTGACAACGATTTTCGCCCCTGTTGCGATTAGATTATCCACTTTTCGTTTCTGCAATCGTTCAGCCATCTTCGGTTCTGTTAAATTATAACTACCCGCACTTCCGCAACATACATCTGCCTCTGCCAGTTCCACAAAATTCGCCCCTGCCACAGCTTTCACTAAATCTCTTGGCTCTGTCGTGATTCCTTGAGGATGAGCCAGGTGGCAGGCGTCATGGTAAGTTACTCTTATGTCGTTATTCGAGGATTTGAAGTCTTCAGGCTTAACCCACTCGCTTAGGTCTTTGACCTTGGAACTGAATTCCTCTGCTCTTTTGCTCCATTTGGGATCTTCCTTAAGCAGTTCCCCGTATTCCTTGAGCGTGGAACCGCAACCAGCAGCATTAATAATAATCGCATTAAGCTGATGCTCCTCAAAAGCGGCGATATTCTTACGTGCGCACTCTTTTGCTTTTTCCAGTTGACCGCTGTGAGCGTAGAGTGCACCGCAACAATTTTGCTCTTTAGGCGATGACACCGCCCAACCCGCATGGTTTAATAATTTTATGGAATTTTCATTAGCGTCCCCAAACATTACCTGCATGACGCACCCATCTATAAAGCCAACGTTTCCTTTCTTTTCCCCTTTTGCCGGTGAATGTCTTTGAGGTTTTCTGCTTGTCGATTTGTTAGGTAATAGCGAGAGGCTCTCTTTAGCGAAAGACGGCAAGATCCATCGGATCGCCCGCGATCTGGCTGCCCTGCCAAAAAACAGAACTAACTTTAGTCGCCAAGGAAACGGGAATACCTTCTCTATAACTATTCTTCTTAGAAGAGTCTGAATGAAACTCCTGCGGTATGTGCTTTCAATAAAATTACGTGTGTGCTCCAGGAGGTGACCGTATTCTACACCACTGGGGCAAGCATTCTCACAGGCGCGGCAGCCCAGGCATAGGTCGATGTGCCGCACCGTTGCGTTATCGAGAGCCAGACGCTCCGACTGAATAGCTCTCATCAGATAAATGCGTCCCCTAGGCGAATCATTTTCATTACCTGTCTCCAGATATGTCGGACAGGAGGAGAGGCAAAGCCCGCAGTGAACGCAGGACAAAGATTTTTCCTCATCAATAAAATCCTGGATCATAAGGGTGTCAGTATTCCTTTTGGATCGAATTGTGCCTTAACACGTTTTTCAATCTGATTCCAAGCAGGAGGCGAAGCTTCTCCTTCGGTGTAAATAATCCCATTGCCTGCTCGGCTTACAAAATCAACATCTCCAAGCTTATTTAAAGCAGGTATTATCAACTCTGGGAGAACTGAAATAGTCTTACCCATCCCATTCCTAAGACGGCCTTCATAGTCTAACTTGCCAGGTATAAAATTACCGATATTTTCAGCAGATTTCATTTGTGCGACCACATCAGGCTTGAACCCACTGATCCCTAAAACTAATAGCAGTTGCCCCTTTTCACGTACTAAATCCAAGGCGGATGGCTGTATGGAGCTGGCCCAAATCGCCTCGATCATTCCCGAAGCTTCTTCCAGAGATTCACAAGAGGCGCTAAAGGATACGTTTTCTTCAGCAATTGGCATTAGCTTAAATGTAGCTTCAGTGATCACCCCTAGAGCCCCTTTGCTCCCGACTATTAGTTTGCATAAGTCAAACCCTGCAACATTTTTCACCACGCGTCCTCCATTGAAAATGCTTCTGCCGTCAGAAAGGAAGAAGCGAACCCCTATTAACCAGTCTCGAATTGTTCCGAAACCATAACGAGAAGGGCCGCTTGCGTTTGATAAAATTAATTCACTGATGGTAAGGGCTTTCGGATTAGGTGGGTCTACCGGCAGCCATTGTCCTCCTATACGGATAACATCCTGAAAATCGCTCAACTTCATGCCTGCTTCGACGGTTGCAGTCATGTCATCGGGGCAGTGATCAATCAGCTGATTTATTTTCGACAGGTCGATTTCATCAATTAACACTTCTGTTTCACGCAGTTGAGCCCCAAGCTCCTCTTTGCTGGAGGGAAACAAAATCATGCGGCGGCCTGTTTTCGAGGGGCAAACTCTGAACAACGTTTACTGCCTGGGAACATTTTATGAGGGTTGCATTTTTTTTTGGGATCAAAAGCTATTCGCAAGATCTGCATGGCCTCGAGATCGTTCTTGGAGAATTGGCGTTCCATAAAATCTATTTTCTCTGCGCCGATACCGTGTTCCCCGCTTACGCTCCCCCCCAGTTCGATGCATTTATTTAAAATGTCTTCTCCGGCTCTGAGCGCTTGTTTCACTTCCCCGTCTATCCGTTCATCAAAGAGAATTAAGGGGTGTATGTTGCCGTCTCCCGCGTGGAAAACATTAGGGATCCTCAGGTTGTATTTCTGACTGGTTGCTTGAATAAACCGCATAATCTCAGGAACCTTACTTCTTGGAACAACTCCGTCTTGCGTTACGTAATTTGGGCTGATCCGACCGACAGCTCCAAAAGCCCTCTTGCGGCATTTCCAGATTGCCGCACGTTCCCCTTCATCCTTGGCTACTCTAATCTCTTTTGCTTTATTGCGTTTACAGATGGTTTCAACGATTTGACCTTGAGCCTCGACGCCTTCAGCCAAGCCATCTAACTCGATAATAAGGACAGCCCCTGCATCGAGAGGGAATCCAAAATTATACGCTTCTTCTACCGCACGGGTAATTAGTTGATCCATCATTTCAAGGGCAGCCGGCACGATTCCTGCAGCAATAATATTACTAACAGTTTGACTAGCCTCATCCACACTATCAAAAACGCCCAAGTATGTTTTGAAAGATGCGGGTTTCTTGACTAAGCGAACCAACACTCTGGTAACGATGCCAAACATTCCTTCGCAGCCTATTGCGGCGCCTCGTAGATCGAACCCCCCGATTTCCTCGCCGCCATTTGGAGTTACCCCAAGCCACTCTATCGATCCGTCAGGTAAAACAATTTCATAACCCAGGATATGATTTGTAGTCACTCCATTTTTAAGAGTGTGAGGGCCGCCGGCATTCGTAGCGACATTCCCGCCGATTGTACATGCCGACTGGCTGGAAGGGTCAGGGGCAAAAAAGAGCCCGTGTTTATCTGCCTCCCGGGTAATCCAGGAATTAACGCACCCCGCTTCAACCAGGGCGCGACGATTTCGGGCATCGAGACTTAGAATGCTATTCATGCGGGTGAGAGCAATCATCACCCCTCCATCTACCGCTAAAACCGTGCCGCTCAGACTTGTTCCTGCCCCACGCGGGATGATAGGCAATTCATTCTCAGCGCACAAACGCACAACAGCCACGATCTCCTCAGTATTTTTGGGGAGCACAACGGCGGTAGGCAGATTCTTTTGAAGAGTATACGCATCACATTCATAGACAACCAGATCCCGCTTGTCGGTGATAACCGATTCTGAACCGCATATGGCGCGAAGTTGTTCAGCGAGTTCCTCTTGATCCATGCCGCAGACACATTGACTAAAACCATTGCTCGTGTCCAGAGTAGTGGCTACGGTCCGCGCGATGAATTTTCAGCCCTTTACCCCGCCAAGTCGGATTCTCCTAGGCCCAGGCCCCAGCGAAGTGCCCCCCTCGGTCCTAAAGGCCATGAGCCAGCCTCTAGTAGGGCATCTTGACCCATCGTTTATTGACATGATGGAAGAAATCAAGTCGATGCTGCGAAAGATTTTTCTTACCGATAATGAAATAACCTTTCCCGTTAGCGGTACCGGAAGTGCAGGAATGGAATTTTGCTTTGCTAACCTCATTGAGCCTGGGGACGAGGTTGTCATTGGTGTTAACGGTGTGTTTGGCACACGCATGGTCGAAGTTGCTGAACGTTGCGGGGCCTCGGTTGTGAAGGTGGAATCAGAATGGGGGAAAATTATCGAACCTGATCAAATTACTGATGCATTGAAGAATCGAAGCCCCAAGATGGTTGCTATAGTGCACGCAGAGACTTCTACGGGTGTATTAACACCTATTGAGGAGATCGCCAATCTTGCCCATGAGGCTGGCGCATTGATGCTAATTGATACGGTTACTTCGCTTGGAGGTTGTCCGGTAAGAATTGACGATTGGGGCATAGATGCCGCTTATAGCGGCACGCAAAAATGCCTAAGTTGCCCCCCTGGATTATCTCCAGTAACCTTAAGTAGTCGCGCCATGGACCTCATTAAGTCACGCAAAGGAAAGGTGCAAAGTTGGTATTTGGATGTTGGCCTGCTGGCCAATTACTGGGGCAAAGGGGCTCGCACCTACCACCACACAGCCCCCATCACTATGAACTATGCCCTGCATGAATCCTTGCGCTTAGCGCTGGGTGAAGGGCTCGAAGAGAGTTGGGATCGTCACAAGGCGAATCACATTAGATTAAAAACAGGACTTTCAGAGCTTGGCCTGTCAGTGGCCTCGCAAGAAGGGCATCAATTATGGCAGCTCAATACAGTAACCGTGCCTGAGAATGTTGATGAGGCAGGGATCCGCAATAGTCTTCTCGCTGAGAACGGAATTGAAGTTGGGGCCGGTTTAGGGCCACTCGCCGGGAAGGTCTGGCGGATTGGTTTAATGGGCCATTCCTCATCAATGGAAAATGTCGATAAGGTTATTGGCGCCCTTAAGAATCTTCTTTAGCCGTCCGTAATAGAGTGTTGATTCGGGTAAAATGTGAATCTGGAAATCCCGCCGCTGCCTTGGCTTGATAATCCTGCTCAATAGGGTTACTGATTCTTTTAAGTGAGGCCCATTGTTCGGAATCGATTAACCCACGCAGCCACGCCCATGTCGGAGAGGTAGGGACAGGGTAGTCGCTACCATGAACCACCCGGCCTGCGAGCAATTCATTTTCAAGACAGGGTCGAAGACCGTAACTTCGGGTTGGTACATTTAAAGCGCTTGTGTCAGCATAAAGATTCTGAAATTCCCCCATCAATCGGATAAGTGTAGGCACATAGTCTGGATCAAAGGGACCGCTACCCGTTGCGGCATGCGCGGCAATTACATTTACTCCGCATTCAAGCGGAAGACGGAGAGTTTCAGGGTTAGCGTAATCTGCGTTAACCACCTGCAAAGTATGCTCTCCTCCGGTATGTGCAAGCAAGGGAAGCCCCTCTTCAGCCATGCGATTCCAAAAAGGCTTAAATTTTGAGTCGTTGCAGTTAATGTTTTGGCAATTGGGCAGGCATTTCATCATGGCTGCACCCAATTCGAGGCACTGGTTTAGCTCATCAATGGCATCATGTCTGCCTGGATGTATGGAGACTGCAGGGATGAACTCCTTGTAATCGCGCGCCAAGCCCAGGACGTAGTCGTTAGGAACAAAGGCATTGCCAGCGTCTTCCCATACGGTTCCATCATCCTTATAAACAGCTTCTTGCGCCAGAAGGCATACCCCGTCTATTTCGGATGTGCTAATAAAGTTTAATAGCCTGTCTCGGAATAGATCGTCAAAGGAAGGTTTTTTTAAATCACTAAACTCCAATTTCAGTTTCCGCAACATCAGGGCATACAAGGGCGCCTTGAGCGCAGTGACACGAACCCAACACCCATGCCCGCTAGCTGCATTCCCCACCATATGGACGTGCATATCTATTTTTTTCATTAAATTGGCGGAAGGGGTGGGATTCGAACCCACGGAACAGTTTCCCGTTCACTCGATTTCGAATCGAGCGCCTTAAACCGGGCTCAGCCACCCTTCCGTGAAAGAACCATAAGATTAGGTTGGCTCATGAGCAAATTGTATTTAGGGAGACTGTTAATAATTGGAGGTGCTATTTCTGGACGTCAATGGGGTGTGTCCGGTTAACTGCGCGGCGGTGATTAATAGTCAGGAGGCTCTTTCTTCTTTCGTTGACGATCTGGATCAGGCTCCTTGGGTGGCTTTAGATACCGAGGCGGACAGCTTGCACGCATACCCTGAGAAGCTGTGCCTCATCCAGATTTCCATACCAGACAGTGACGTTCTTGTTGATCCTTTGTCAGGAATAGATTTGAAGCGACTCTTCGCATCGCTGAACAGGCATACACTTTTGATGCATGGTTCAGATTATGACATTCGATTATTTAAAATGGGGCATAATTTTGTCCCGAATGCCATATTCGATACCATGCTAGCAGCGAGAATCGCTGGCAGGATTCAATTTGGCCTCTCACACCTTGTTAGTGAAATCCTAGGAGTGGGGTTGGAAAAGACCTCACAGAAAGCGAATTGGGCGAAGCGCCCCTTAACCGATAGAATGCGCGAATACGCGCTGAATGATACCCGACATTTAAAATCATTGGTTGATGCCTTGGCAGATGAACTAAATGAATTAGGTAGAGCAGGTTGGCACAAGCAGGAATGCGATCGGCTGGTTCGTGTCAATTCTACAATACAGAATCCAGATTCGGATAAGATTTGGCGAATTAAAGGGAGTGCCAGATTAGACCCTGCAGCATTATCCGTGCTCAAAGGGCTGTGGCATTGGCGAGAAAAAGAGGCCAGACGCCGGAATCGGCCTCCGTATTTCGTATTATCACCAGAGGTCATGGTGAAGATGTCAGAAGAATCAACCGGGGAGGGAGATATTGTAAAGTGGTTGCCTCGCCGTATCCCCGATTATAGAAAACGAGAAATACTAAAATGCATTAAATCTTCTAAGTCTGCACCCAGCGATGAGTTGCCTGAACGTCATAAGTCACCCCCTCGAAAACACATTACTCCACATCAAAAGAAACGTTTTGAGGAGATTCAAAAGAAACGTGACAAAGAAGCGTCGGGACTTTCAATTGACCCGACAATTATCGCAAGCAGAGCGACCATGGTAAGGTTGGCCTGCGAAGCGGAGGGTGTTTTCGATGATGTTCTGCCGTGGCAACAGGAAGTTCTAGGGATCTGTTAAATCAAATGTTTATAAGCACGGTTGGCAGATAATTTTGAAACAAGTTCACGCATCTTTGCAGTAGCCCGCTTATGGGCAATCAACGTTGTGTCATCAGTCTGCACAATGACACAATCTCTTAAACCCACGACCGCAATAAGCTTGCGACTCTTTTTGGTTCTTGCATCAAAAATAATGTTTCGTGCGGCATCTACATGGATGAAATCTGCTTCGGCGCAATTCCCCTCCGCATCCGGTTTAAGATGGCGCGCCAGAGCCGGCCAAGCCCCTAGGTCATCCCAATGGAAGTCACCATCAGCAACCAATACATTATTTGCGTGTTCCATTATCCCATAGTCAAAAGATACCTTTTTTATGTTGGGGTAATCCCTGGATAGCGATTTTCTCAGCTTAACCGGGCTCCCAGCCACCTGAAACCATTTTTGGCACATGTCGTAAAGTGGTTTCTGATGTTTGAGCAAGCTCTCTGTCATTGTTGGGAAAGAAAAGACAAACATTCCGGCATTCCATCGATAATCGCCATCGTTCAGGTATTTAACAGCACGGTCAAAGTTTGGCTTTTCGACAAAACGTCGGGCAACATGGAAGGCGGTTTTATATGCCTTGCGTTTTTTGGGTGCCGGCAAAACATCTCCCATTTTAATGTAACCGTATCCTGTTTCTGGCCCTGTAGGCTTAATCCCAATGGTAATGATGGCCTGCCCGCGACTGGCTAAATCATAGCTTTCTTCCAGAATTTTCTGGAATTTTTTTTCACTATTCTTAGGAATTAGATGATCAGCAGGAAGGATCGCCATAGTGCCGGTTGCGCTACGCGCTCCAACTAGTGCAGCGGCAAGCGCTACGGCGGGGCATGTGTCACGACCACAGGGTTCAGCTATAATGTTATCCTTTGGAACTTTAGGCAGTTGATTCTTCACCGCCTGAACCTGCGCCTGATTGGTGATAACATAAATATTCTTAACCGGCACAACGGGCTTGATCCTTTCAACGGCATGCTGAAGGAATGATTTCTTATCGAAAAGAGCCAACAGTTGCTTCGGCGATGCCTCGCGGCTTAATGGCCAAAACCTCTCTCCTTTGCCGCCGGCTAAAATTACAGCAAACCGGTCTCTATCTCGTGAAACTTTTTTTACTGGCATATCACTTTAACCCAGAGGCGAGCTCTTTAACAAATTCCCCCAATTTAGTGGGCGTTTCAGAATCATTACCGTGTTCCGCAATTTGGCTTACAATAGCACTTCCTACAACAACAGCATCGCAATTGGCGGCGACCTCACGGACTTGATCTGATGTCGAGACGCCGAAACCAACAGCAATTGGAAGGTTAGTGTATTTCCTGATCAACCCCAAGCGCTGACTTAGACTGCTTGCGATATCTTTCCGTATTCCGGTTACACCTTCTCGTGAAACATAATATATGAAACCAGTGCCGCGGAGCGCAATGGAGCGGATACGATCTTCTGGCGTAGTTGGGGCAATCAGCCAAATGCTAGCCAAGCCAGCCTGCTTCATCAGAACCTGATACTCATCAGCCTCCTCCGGTGGAAGGTCAAGCACGAGAAGTCCATCCACCCCTGCCTCAGCGGCTAAATGAATGAATTCACTCAAACCACGTCGATGGATGAGGTTAAAGTAAATATACAAAACAATGGGTATTTCCGACCTCTCGCGAATCTTTTTTACTGTGTCGAGCACGCCTTCAGGTGTCGTGCCGCTTTTAAGACCTCGCTGGGCCGCAAGTTGATTAACTAATCCATCTGCCAATGGATCACTAAAAGGGATTCCTAATTCGAGTATATCGACCCCAGAATCCGCCAAGCTGAGTGATAAAGCTTTAGTTGCATCAAGATCCGGATCCCCAGCTCCAATGTATGCAATAAACCCTTTTAAACTGTTTTCACGAAGAAACTCGAAGCATTTATTGATACGGTTCATTGGGTGGAAAGAATGTCAATTGATCCTATTTGAAGCAAGCCGCAGCCCATTGAGGGTGAGGCGAGGCCTGAGGGCGAAAGATTCAGGAGCATGCTTGCATATCAGCTTTGCACAGCCTCCTGTAGCTATCGCGGGAACTAAAGTTGATTTTAATGAATTGTTTATTTGCCTTAAAAGTCCTTGAACCATGCTCTGGTAGCCATGAATGGCCCCAATTTGCATAGCTTCTTCTGTTGTTTTCCCGATAACTCTGCGCGGCTTCCGAAGCTTTATCCGCGGGAGCAACTCGGTTTTTTCGTGCAAGTAATCTGTCATGGCAGAAAGACCCGGAGCAATAATACCGCCTACGTAAGCACCTTTTTTATTGATGATATCAAAAGTAACTGCGGTGCCGAAATCAACAACCACGACCGGAGCCCCAAATTCATCCATGGCTCCAATAGCATTTGCAAGACGATCGGGGCCTATTGTTTCTGGTTGAGGGTAATCAATCGTAAGCCCACAATTAAGGTGCGTGAGCGGAATAAACCGTAATCCACTTTTAGTAAAAAACTTTTCTGCCATTCGTGTTGCGGATGGCGCAACACTGCTGCAAAGAACAAGCTGAACATGGGTATTCTGAGTGTATCCTGTAATACGATTCCCAGTTTCACCGGAACCCCAGTCCTCAGTGGGGAACCTAACGATGCGGAAAATGCGACCATGCGTTGAGAAGGCCATGTCTGTGTGTGTATTGCCGATGTCAATAACAAGATTCATTAAATCACCTCAACATCTCCACCAATAATCCGCTCAATACAACCATGTTGAGTGCGCACGAGTAGAGCTCCGGTTTCATCGAGTGATTCAGCCCGTCCGGTGATTTGATTGCGTCCAGTCTGGATATTAACTTCTTTGCCCAATGTCTCACAATGATTGGCCCACTCCTGTGCCACCTCATTAAATAGACCACTCAAAATACGTTTGTAGTCCTTATCCATTTCCCGCAAAATTGCTTCGGCTAAAGTTGTTCGGCTTACAGTTATGCCCGAGGCAATCTTCAATGAAGTGGCAATGTGGCGGAGCTGGGCAGGGAAATCGCTATGGCTTTGGTTTACATCTATGCCAACGCCGATAATTACATGTCGCACACAGTCCAGCTCCGCCTGCATTTCTGTAAGGATTCCGGCTATTTTTTTCTTGTGAATCAACAGGTCATTTGGCCATTTTATTTTAGGCTCGATGCCAGTGGTTTCATTGATCGCCCGAACTAAAGAAACTGCTGAGGCAACGGTAAGTTGCGTGCATTCGTTTGCGGACAGTGACGGACGCAGGAGGATCGAAAACCAAAGCCCTTTACCTCCCGGAGAAGACCATTTTCTCCCCATACGCCCTCGCCCACGTGTCTGAGATTCCGAAAAAACAACCAATCCTTCGGGCTCTTTCTCGGATGCGAACTTTTCAGCGTCATCATTTGTAGAAGTAGTAGAATCCAGCACATGGACTTTTCTCCCGATAATTTGGTTTTCGGGAATTCGAGATTCCAAATCCTCACACACGAGTTTCTCAGGAGACCCAAGTAGCTCGTAACCGCGATGCGGGCTGGCTATAATCTCAAATCCGGCATTTCGAAGGTTTTCAATATGCGCCCATATTGCCGCCCTAGAAACTCCTATCATTTCGCACAAATCGGACCCTGAAACTCCGTGTTTGGATTTTCGCAAGGTTGTTAAGATTTGCGCGGATGGACTCAATTCTTAATTTCCATCGAAATATCAACCGCAGGGGCTGAGTGAGTTATTGCCCCGACCGAGATACGGTTTACTCCAATACTGGCAATTTCCTTTATATCCCTTAAGCTGATACCGCCACTAGCTTCGGTTTGGGAGCGGTTATCGACGACTGAAACGGCTCTTCGCAATTCGCCGAGCGTCATATTATCCAGCAAAACGATATCGGCTCCAGCATCCGCTGCCTGCTTGGCTTGGGAAACCGTGTCCGCCTCAACCTCAACCTTAAGTTCCGGGGCGTGTTTTTGAGTTGTTTCAATTGCTCTAGCAATCTGGTTGGAACCACCCATTGACGCCAAATGGTTGTCCTTGATCATGACCATATCGTCTAACCCATGTCTGTGATTTTGCGCACCCCCGCAATGGGCTGCATACTTTTCTAGCAGCCTCCATCCAGGAGTGGTTTTTCGTGTATCGAAGATCAAGGCATTCGAATCACGGACTTCATTAACATAAAGAGCAGCAATGGTGGCGATGCCGGACATTCTTTGGATGAAATTCAAGGCCGTGCGCTCGCCAGTTAGTAGCGCCCTTGTTGAGGCGGTGATGGACATAACATTATCCCCCTGATTAACTTGGTGGCTGTCTTTTTTGATTTGGTGAATTTCGCAATGAGGATCCAGTTCCTGAAACACCGCCAGAGCTAGTGATACCCCGCATAAAACAATATCTTCGCGAGCTATTATGCGAGCCTCACTTTGATGATCTGCAGGAATTAATGCATTGGTAGTTACATCGCCGGATCCAATGTCTTCTGCTAAAGCGTTAGCTACGTGTAAACGGATGTATTCACCAGAGAGTTCAGGCACACGGCATTCTTGTAATGCAGTTGAGTTGATGGCAACGACAATTCATTCATTTAACAGAAAAGGCGTGCCAATTCACAAATTATAAGCCATATTGTGTACATGGCGAACGTCATAATCAGACCTAACTGGCAGCTGCACGAAAAGGAAATTACACCAATAAAGGAATATCGCAACCGGCGATGTTTTATTAAAGAACTTGGCCTCGGAGCTGGTCTTGGAGGCGTGTCGCTGGGTCATCAACTTAACGCGGCTGCATCCCCGAAATTATTCCCCGCCAAGCGAAACAAGAAATTCAACCCACGAGTAGTGCTCACCAATAAGAGATGGGCTACCGGCTACAATAACTTTTATGAATTCTCCACCAACAAGGAATATGTTCGCTTTCTAGTAGACAAATTTATAACAGATCCATGGCAGGTGGACGTAGTGGGCTTGTGTGAAAAACCATTCAAATTTGACTCGCGCGAAATGATGACAAAGATCGGACTGGAAGAGCGCGTATATAGGTTTCGGTGTGTGGAGGCATGGTCAATGATTGTCCCGTGGACAGGGTACCAGCTCAACAAGCTCCTAAAGATGGCGGGGCCAAAAAAAGAGGCGAAGTACGTTAAGTTCTACACAGCAATGAAGCCTAAAGAAATGCCGGGCTTCGCCAGACTCCCTCAATATCCGTGGCCATATACAGAAGGCCTGCGTCTAGATGAAGCGATGAATGATCTTAGTTTTATGGCTACGGGAATCTACGGCGAACCCCTACCTAAACAAAATGGGGCACCTCTCCGCTTAGTAGTTCCGTGGAAATACGGATACAAGAGTATCAAGAGTATAGTTAAAATTGAATTCACAGCCAAACAACCGAACACGCTCTGGCATTCTCTGGCCCCAAAAGAATACCCCTTTGAATCCAACGTGGACCCTGCTTTGCCGCATCCACGTTGGTCGCAAGCTAGTGAGAGAATGATTGGCCCTAATCCGGTGCGCGTAAAAACGATAAAATACAACGGCTATGCTCAAGTAGCCGGATTGTACAAATAAGTAATGCCGTTACCGGTCATTTCCGTCTCGCAGATGCGAGATTGGGAGGAGCGAACTTGGGGTGAAGGGGTTGACCCAGGTGCTGTGATGAAGAAGGCAGGCATTTGCCTTTCAAAAGCCATTCACTTATCAACCGAACCAGGAGATTTCATACTTTTACTAGCGGGGAAGGGGGGCAATGGGGGTGATACCCGAATTGCATCTGAACAACTTAGGGATCGCGATGCTTCACTCATAGTCGTCACAGGTCCTCGTGATGCCTTCAGTAAACTTGAGCAAACACTGCAGAGGCGCCCGGCATTAATTGTTGATGGACTGTTCGGAATCGGACTAAACCGAGATCTGGATGCTGATTGGACTCGTCTGATTGCTCTGGTGAATGAATCAGATTCACCAGTTCTTTCTGTTGACTGTCCTTCCGGATTAGAGGCGGACTATGGCAGGGTTTGTGGCGCGGCAATAATAGCGCAAACAACATTGACTTTTGGGGCACCCAAACACGGTTTAATTTCGGATGAGTCCGCAAAATATGTGGGAACTCTCCATGTCGCTGCCAACATCGGGTTATCGGAACAACTCCCTGAATCCGATGCATTCTGGCTTACCGAGTCAGATATGCATTCGGCACTCCCTGAACGAGACCCTGCTTCTCATAAGGGTGATTACGGCCATTTAGCTATTATTTCTGGATCAATAGGATACCACGGGGCTGCCGTGCTAAGCGCACGTTCAGCCCTTCGAGCACGACCCGGATTGGTAAGTGTCTTCACCCCGTCATATGAAGCGGTTGCCTCTCATCTTCAGAGTGTAATGGTTCACCCGTGGGGAACAGAATGTGTCAATGCCCTCAATCAAAGTTCAGCAATACTCATTGGCCCCGGGCTGGCTGGCCCCAATGTCGATGACAGCCTTAAGATGCTGGCGCGTAATCTATGGGAGGAATTTGAAAAACCAATTATTGTAGATGCCACGGCCCTAGATTGGATTCCATTAAATAATGGAGCAAGTGATTCACCTAGGATTATCACCCCACACCCTGGTGAAGCCGGCCGTCTGCTAGGAATGTCTGCAGAACAAGTCCAGAGAGAGCGAGTGAAATCGTCACGCGATTTAGCCGCCCTCTATAAAGCAACAGTCCTTCTGAAGGGAAGGCATACAATTATAACACAAGCCCAAGGCCCGGTTCTGATTAATTCAACTGGCAATGAAGGCTTAGCTCAGGGCGGGAGCGGTGATGTATTGGCTGGCTACTTGGCTGGCCTCATGGCACAGCCTGCGTTTAACAACAAAACAATCCAAGCCTCAGCGTACAGCGTGTGGAAACACGGGCGCTGCGCCGACATTCTTGACAGATCAAACTCTTATTGGGGAATGAATGAATTAATCCAAGAACTAGGACATAATGAATTTCATTGATGTAATGTTATAAATATGACATTATTTTTAAGGTTTGAGGGGGAAGTTTTTCATTATTCTCATCATGCTCGGCTGGGTTCCTGCGGCTTGGGGTGCATTGCAGTTTGCCCTTACCGGTGACCGAACGCCCGTAAGCGCCGTTGGCATAGCCTCTATCAATGATAAAGGGATTGTTTTTAGGCTGAAGCCTGGCCAAGCAGATTACACTCGCTACAGTTGGAGCGAATTCTCAATGAAGGGGTATTCAGCGCTGTTGGCTCAATTGCCTGCAGAACGAGCGTTTATCCAGAAGGATGCCCAAACCAGGCTCTTGTTTCTTGATTTTATCAGAGCCGAGATTTTAGCCCTATCCCCGAAGGATGCACCGCCAGCCCAAGCTCCAGTTGCACCGCCAGCCCAAGCTCCAGTTGCACCGCCAGCCTTCAACCCGATTCTACCAGTTAGTCCAGCACAGGAAATTTTACCGCACAAGCCAATGCGGATTCATCGTTTTCATCCAAAAACCGTAACCGCAGATGGCAATGCTAAAAGCGCTTCGCGCAGTGGAGCGAGTGGTAATCAGGAAGTTGATTTCAACATTCTGCCCGGCCCTTCTGTTTCCGCTCCTCCTGTCAGCAGATTGAGTCCAATTAATTGGATGAGCCCGGGCGGCCTTTTTTTTCTTCTAATTCTATCAGGTCTGAGTGCTTACTCTGGGCATGAAATAGCAGCTTTTCGCCATCGGCCTGTCAAAGCAATCTGTATCCTTTCGGCGTTATTTCCAATCATAATACCACTCATAGTATTACTTTTACCTGACCCGGCTGAAGCTCATGCCCAAGCCATGGCTGAGGCAAATGACCGTTTTTTACTTGGAGCAACTGCCGTGGTTGGAACTGTTGCAGATGATTACAAGATGCAGCCGGAAGAAACCCATATCGAAGAAATAACAGCAGCCACTGGAGAGGTGGAAGGCCCTGTCGTCATGGAGCGTTATCATCATAATGAAACCCATTTTAGTGACCGTTTTTTTTCAGAATATTTTAGCCGATTTTATCAAGCGTCGCCAACGCTAGGTAAATCGCTAGTCATACAAACACCCGAAGTGATCTACCCGGTGCATCACATATCAAGGTTGGACCCTGAATCATTATCAGTCGTGTACCCTCAGGGACACGAGTGGGTCGAAGAACCAATCGAATATAAATTAATTGAAGAGGTGCGGGTGGAAGCGGGCATTTCGCAATGAGTAATAAAATAAGAGCAGTTTTATTGTTTGGAGCACCTGGTGCTGGCAAAGGCACTCAAGGTCGGATTTTGGAACAAATCCCCAACTGGTATTATTTTGCCAGCGGCGATGCCTTTAGAAATTTACGGCCAGAAGACCCTCTCGGGAAAACTTTTTTGGATTATTCCAGTCGTGGAGAGCTGGTTCCTGATGAATTCACCATCACCTTGTGGCAAAAAAAAATGGAGAGCGCCACTGTGAAGGGGAGTTTCCAGCCGGATCATGATATTTTATTACTCGATGGCATCCCGAGGAACCGACATCAAATAGAAATGATGGAGGACTATATTGAAGTTCTAGCATTATTGCACCTTACGTGCCGAGACAAACAGCAAATGATTGAGCGTATTCAAAGGCGTGCTTTGATTGAAAGCCGACTTGATGATGCAAATCTCGAAGTTATAAAGCATCGTTTTGAAACATACGAAGAAGAAACTCGGTCGGTAATGGACGCGATCCCCGCAAATCTCGTTCACAATGTTAACGCGGATCAACCGCCGATACGTGTCTTGAAAGATATCCTGGATTCAATATCTACGCTGTAATTTGATGTCTGATGCCATGCAGGACCGTATATATGGGCACACCTCAGATTGCGTGCTGTCCACTGCAAGCACTCCACCAATTAACTGAGTGTGAAGTGGTGGGAGTCGTATCCCAGCCGGATCGGCACGTAGGCCGCGGGAAAACAATTGAACCGACTCCGGTTAAGAAACTAGCCTGCCAGCTGGGGTTAAGCGTTCTCCAGCCCGAAAAGATCGGCAACGAGACCGTACTAAATGAGCTGAATGAGTTGAAGGCGGATCTAATTGTGGTAATGGCTTATGGCCAGATTCTCCCGCCTAGCATTTTGAATACGCCTAAATTTGGAGCTGTAAACGTGCACGCCTCACTCCTTCCTCGTCATCGAGGAGCCGCACCTATTCAGTGGGCGATTCTAAACGGGGACGTTGAAACAGGCGCGTGTCTAATGAAAATGGATGCTGGACTGGATACGGGTGACATCCTCTCAGTGGTAAAGACCCCTATTTCAACAAATGACACGGCCGCAGATCTTCATGATCGGATTTCTGCCATAGGAGCGGACATCCTTCGAGAGCAACTCCCGCGGTATTTAAAAGGGCAATTATCGGCTTTAAGCCAAGATGGTTCCTTGGCGACTTACGCCAGAAAAATATCCAAAGAGGATGGGCTAGTAGATTGGCGCCTGCCGGCATCGCAAATTCACCTAAGGCTAAGGGCTTTAATGCCTTGGCCAGGTATTTTTTCATATCTTCCGGCTAAGAACAGACGCTTGATCAAAATTATTTCTGCTGAGGTCGTTCATTGCTCTGGCAAGCCGGGGCATGTGCTCAAAGTCGATAAGACGGGGATTACCATCGGATGCGGACATCAATCACTTCTTCTTAAAACTCTCCAAAGACATGGCTCTAAAATATTGACAGCTTCGGAATTCTTAAACGGCTTCCCTCTTCAAGCAGGCGACATTCTAAGTTAACACAGAAAACCCCTTCTTTAAAAATTGACAAATCAATTGCTCTGGAATAATTAAACGTTTTATTTAAACGAACGTTTTATTCTTATGCCGGAGACCGACACTAAAACAAATATTATCGATGCTGCAGAACACCTGTTTGCAATGCACGGTGTGTCAGCTACCTCCATAAGGGAGATCACAGGACGGGCTAAGGTCAATTTAGCAGCTATTCATTATCATTTTGGAAGCAAAGAAAACGTTTTGGAGTCCGTCATGTCGCGCCGACTTATTCCATTAAACGCTGAACGGCTGGCTCTATTGGAAGAATACGAAAGACGGTCGAAGAGCGGTGTTGTATCTTTACCTAAAATTATCGAGGCATTAGTTGGGCCGGCATTGAGGTTGAGCCGGAATCCGGATAAAGGAGGAACTCTCTTCATGAAGCTTTTAGGCAGGTTAGTACTTGAGCCCGATGACAAAATTCAAGCCTTACTTACAAGACAATTCGAAACTGTTCTAACCAAATTCATGCCCGCTCTAAAAAGAGCCTTGCCAAATCTAGAGCCTATTGATTTTTTTTGGAGATTACATTTTCTGGTTGGTGCCATGGCTCACACTATGGCCGATTCAGAACGAATCAGCAGTGTGTCAGGCGGCATTTGTGATCCGGACGACACCGAAGGAATCATCAGCCGACTGGTTGTTTTTTTAACTGCTGGGCTTAAAGCACGCTGATGAAAAGTTTGTTGTTAGGCCTGGCTCCTTTTCTCTTGATACTTATGGGGTGTCAAAGTCCAGAAAATTTCCTTTCTGAACTATCAGTAAAGGCACCCGACAACTGGTCCATTCCTTCAGACAATAATAATTCCATTACTGAAAAATGGTGGATTCATTTCAACGATGAACAGTTGTCAGCTTTAGTGAATGAGGCGCTAAGGAAAAATACTGACCTGAAGAGGTCGGCAAAAAGATTAGAACTAGCACGCGTGCAATCATCACTTTCAAATTTTTCCTCAAGACCTCAAGTGAGCTTATCTGTCGGTGGCGAAAAGAAAAAAAGTAACTTTATTGGGCTGCCTTTTGGCGGGCAAGATATCATGAGCTCTCGATCCGAAAGTTATAGCCTTAATTTAAGCACTATATGGGAAATGGACTTATGGGGTCGCATTAGATCGAGCCAAAAAACAGCTCGCCTTACATTCTCAGCTAACGAAATGGATCATTCAGCGGTGCGGCATTCTTTGGCGGCTCAAGTAGTTAAGAGTTGGTTGTTATTATGTGAAGCTAGGATTCAAACCTCTCTGGCCAAGGAGCTGATCCAAACAGCTAAGATAGTCAAAGAGCAGACCGGGGTAAGATATCAACTTGGACGTGGAGCTGCGTCGGATATACGTATGTCTGAAACGAATTTAGCCAGCGTGACAGCGCAATTCAATGAATACCTATTGCGTGAAGACCATTTTGCCCGTGCCCTCGAAATCATATTAGGCCGATACCCTAGCGGTCGAATAGCTCATGCTGAGACCTTGCCGAGAATGCCTGAAACTATCCCGATAGGTGTTCCCTCCCATATATTGACGCGTCGACCTGACATAGCTGCCTCAGTATTTCGTATAAGGGCCGCAGATGCTCGTATAGCTGAAAGTAAAGCCGGGTTATTGCCTCAAGTATTTCTCACCAATTCTGCGGGAACTTCCAGCAATCAGCTTAAGGATTTAATTAATGGCAATTTTTTGACCTGGGTAATGGGCAGCAGCATTACTCAAAATATACTTCTGAGAGATGAGCGAAAAGAGCGTGTTAACGAAAGTAAATTACTGGCTGAAGAGAAAGTTTTGCATCATCGGAATATTGTCATGAATGCTTTTCGGGAAGTGGAAAACGCTCTTAACAAAAGCGCTTACCTCTCTGAACAACATAAGCATCAGAAGGCTGTCGTTAATGGCTCAAGCGATCTTCTAGCCCTTGCCAAACATCGATTTAATCTTGGAACAGGTTCCTTGCATGAATTGATTGAATCGCAAAACAGGCTTATTGAAGCCAGGATGCACTTAACCACTATTAATAAACTAGAGCTGGATAATAGGGTTGATCTACACCTTGCCTTAGGTGGAGGTTTTAACACCAAAAGAAGTGGCAAATGAGGCGTTCACTCCAAATACTCCTTCCTTTAATCATGCTTGGCAGCGGATCTTTAGGTGCCTTTTGGTTGCTGAAAAACAGAAAAGTAATTACTCCGGAAATAGTAGCGCCGTTCCGCCCTACTGTTGAAGTTATTCCTGTCAAACCTGAGATCTATGTGCCCTTAATTCACTCTCAAGGGATTGTCGAACCGGGGCGAACCATTGCATTTGGGCCGGAAGTTAGTGGCAGGATTGTCTCAATGTCGGAAAAGGTTTTTTCGGGTGCCTTGGTTAATAAAGGGCAAAGGCTATACGAGATAGATAGCAGTGATTACAAGCTGGCTTTGAAAAAAGCTGAATCGGAAATCGCCTCCGCTAAAGCGGCAATTACGAATTCATTTGCTCAAGTTGAATCTTCAGAAGCCCAGGCGATTCAGGCTAAAGCAATATTGTTTCGGGAAAAAGCAGAAGCATTAGCCGCAAACCAGGAATGGCTGTTGCTGGGAAGGAAAGGGGACCCGCCTGACCTGCTTGTTAGAAAGCCACAAATAAATGAAGCACTAGCGGCGATAGCTTCTGCTAAGGCCCAGGCAAGTGCTGCAACTATCAGAGCCCGAACCGGCGAAGCAGTATTGAAAGCAGCCGAGGCGATTAAGGATCAAGCATTGCTGGATATAGACCGTTGCATTGTTGCTGCGCCGTTCGATGCAAGAATTAGCCGCATCTCAATTGACGTAGGATCTTCAGTTGCCTCTACAACTCCTGCCTTAACCTTGCAAAAAACAGATTACTGCGAGATTAAGGTTCCGCTATCCTCGGAAGATTTCGAATTGCTTGGATTTAGGTCGGAAGAGTTAAAACAAGCGAAACCAGAGGTTGTTTTGGTTTCCGGTCGTCACAGTTGGAATGGGCATTTAACTAGAATATACGGAGACGTAGACCCTCAGACACAGACACTTAGCGTGGTTGCGAGGGTGAACAAACCTTATGATGCGAATAAAGAACCTCTTCGCTTTGGCTTGTTGCTCAAAGCCGCGATAAAAGGTGCCCCGCTTCCCAATGTATATCGTATTCCAGGAACAGCGCTACGCGATAATCAGCAAGTGTTTTTATACAAACAAAAGAAATTGAGTTCTTTGAAGGTAGAGATAGTTCGCCATGAACGCGGGCATGTATATGTCTTAGGCCTCAAAGAAGGACAACAAGTATGCATCACTCAACTCGATTCATTTAAAGAAAGTATGGAGGTGATATTGGCGAGGGAGTCTGAATGAATCGCCTTGTAGAATGGTTTGCGCGTAATAGGGTTGCTGCCAATTTAGTCGCAGCCTTTGTGATTATTTCGGGATTAATGGCCGTGCCTCAAATCAAACAAGAAGTGTTCCCGGAGTTTGACTCTGATTGGGTTTTGATTGAGGTCCCGTTCCCGGGGGCTGCCCCGGAAGAAGTTGAGGAAATGATTTGTGCTCGTGTTGAACAGGCTGTACAGGGGCTCTCGGGTGTAAAACAGGTTGTCTCCAGATCATCTGAGAATACAGGGGTTATTTCGATAGAGCTTTTACCTCAAACCGACTCAGATTCATTTTTGGATAAGGCTAAGGCAAGAGTCGACGCCATTGAGACATTTCCTGAGGAAGCGAAAAAACCTGTTATTACAGATTTTATTATCCGCAAACAGGTCATCAATGTAGCTGTTTACGGAGATGCGGGTGAGATGGCCCTAAAACGATCAGGCGAAAGAGTCCGAGACGAATTGTTAGCTCTACCCGAGATTTCTCAAGTTGAACTGTTTAATGTGCGGCCTTATGAAATATCAATCGAACTGCGTGAGGATGACCTGCGCCGATTCGGGTTAACGTTTGATGAAGTGGCTGCTGCAATCCGTCGTAGTTCATTGAATCTTCCTGGTGGCTCTATCAAGACAGGCGGAGGCGAAATTCTCCTTCGATCAAATTTCCAAGCATATAGTAAAAAAGATTTTGAGAGGTTGCCGCTGCGAACTAATGTCGATGGTTCACGAATGACTCTTGGAGAGGTGGCGGTCATCAATAATGGATTTGCTGAGGTCGATTCCAATTCGATGTTTGATGGGCGACCCGCCGCTTTAGTTAAAGTTTTTAGAGTCGGCAACCAGGGCGCGCTGGAAATTTCAGAAGCGGCAAAACAATATGTTTCTTCGGCGCAGGCAACTATGCCGGCAGGAGTGTCTCTCGAGACCTGGCAGGATGACTCAAGCTATTTACGCGGAAGGTTAGACTTGCTCTATCGGAATGGGAAGGCAGGTTTAATTTTGGTCTTCTTAATTTTGGCCCTGTTCCTCCGATTCCGACTTGCCATTTGGGTGACTTTTGGCATCCCTGTTTCATTTTTGGGAACTCTATGGCTAATGCCGAGCATGGATGTTTCAATTAGCCTGATTAGCCTCTTTGCGTTCATCGTAGTACTTGGGATTGTGGTGGATGACGCAATTGTTATGGGGGAGAATATCTACACTTACCAACAACGTTACGGGCCGGGGATTAAGAGCACGCTAGCAGGAGCCAAGGAAGTCGCGCGGCCAGTGGTTTTTGGTGTTCTCACCACAATTGCGGCTTTTTATCCGCTACTTCAAGTCGAAGGTAATACTGGGAAAATATTGCGCTTTATTCCTTTGATTGTAATCCCCACCTTATTCTTTTCACTCCTTGAATGCTTGGTCATCCTCCCTGCTCATTTAAGAGATTTACCAGACGCCCACACCGCTAAGCCTCAAAGTCTTTGGGCTCGCTTTCAGAACCTTTTTGCTTCTGCTGCAGAACAATTTGCCCTTAAGATTTATCAGCCAACCTTAGATTTCTGCTTGAAATGGAGATATCTAACCGTCTGCATTGGATTTTCAGCTTTGATGCTTACTGTGGCGGGCTATGCCGGAGGGCATTTCCGGTTTACTTTCTTTCCGCCGGTAGAAGGCGACAATGTGGCTGCTTGGATCACTTACCCAAGAGGTATACCAGTTGAAAAAACAACTGAAGCTATAAGGCGCTTGTCTGCTGCAGCAGAAAAAATGGAAGTAGAATTTTCCGGTGGTTCAGGGAATACGAATGTGATTCTCCATTCACTTGCCTCTGTAGGGCAACAACCTTTCAGAACCGAGGCTGAAAAAGCTGGTGGTAATTATGGGTCGAGCCATTTTGGCAGTCATAAAGGGGAGGTTCACCTTGAGGTGGCTCCATCGGAAGAAAGAACAATCACCAGTCAGGAGATAGCCAATCGATGGAGAGAATTGGCGGGCGAATTTCCAGGCGCCGTTGAAGTTGGCTTTAGTGCAAGTATATTTTCTGCAGGAAAGCCAATTAACATTCGATTAAGTGGGCCCGATATAAAAACGCTCCAGACAGCGGCTCTCGAACTGAAGGATCAACTCAAGGCTATAGACGGTGTTCGGGATATTAGTGATTCGTTCAGGCTAGGGAAGCGGGAGATTAATTTGGAACTTAATGAGCTGGGGCATGCATTAGGGTTGCGACAGGAGGACTTAGCCAGGCAAGTGCGCCAAGCTTTTTATGGTGAGGAAGCACAACGTATTCAGCGTGACAGGGACGATGTAAAAGTGATGGTGAGGTACCCAAAAATTAATCGTCAGTCCGTTCGAGATTTATACGACCTGAGAATCCGTACTTCCACAGGCAAGCAGATACCTTTGACTCAAATTGCCTCGGCAACAGAGGGTAGGGGGTATGCGACTATTCGCAGGGTTGACGGAAGGCGTTCGGTTAATATCACTGCTGATGTTGATATTAAAAAAGTTGAATCTAACAAGATAATTAATCGCCTAAGAAGTGAAGAACTGCCCACTTTATTAGACAAAAACCCGGGACTGCAGTACACATTTGTAGGGGACCGCCAAGAGCAGGAACAGACACTTGCCAGTATGTTTCGTTCATATTTAGTCGCTATGGTTATCATATATGCGCTTTTAGCCATCCCCTTTGGCTCATATTTGCAGCCGTTTATTGTCATGTGTGCGATCCCTTTTGGATTAATCGGCGCAGTCTTGGGTCATTTAATTATGGGCATGGACCTCACAATACTCTCTATGTTTGGTGTGGTGGCCTTAACCGGAATCGTTGTAAATGACAGTTTGGTCATGGTTGATTATGTGAACCGCAACCGACCTAAATATAAGGGGATTATTGATGCGGTCCGGGTGAGCGGAGTAGCCCGATTCCGAGCTATACTTTTAACATCTTTAACAACCTTTGCCGGCCTAGCACCACTAGTGTTTTTTGAGAAGAGCGTCCAAGCACAGTTTCTTGTGCCGATGGCCATCTCACTCAGTTTCGGGGTTATGTTCGCAACGATTGTTACGTTGGTCCTTGTGCCCGCCGGGTATGTAATACTCGAGGACATCAAGCATTCTTGGGGCTGGCTTTACGGCAGTCAAAGGCCTGCTCCAACTAAAGATAGCTGCGAGCAAGGCTTTGAGATACATAATATTTAAAGCAATTATCCTTTATACCTCCCGCTTCCAAGGATAGGTTTCGCGCTTTCTGTTATGGCAAGAAAAGCCTCATTACTGATCATATTCCTGACAGTGTTTATCGACCTTGTCGGTTTCGGAATTGTTCTGCCAATGCTGCCTCTGTATAGCAAGGAATTCGGAGCCTCTGGCCTAGCGGCAGGAGGCATTGTTGCCGCTTACTCTTTAATGCAATTTATATTCTCGCCCATATGGGGGCGTTTGAGCGATCGAGTCGGTCGGCGCCCGGTTTTATTGGTGAGTACAGCTGGAGCATGTATATCTTATTTCGTGTTTGCGATAGGTTGTGTTGAAAAATCTGTTTTACTACTTTTAACTTCCCGTTTAGCAGCCGGAATATGTGGGGCAAACCTTTCAGTAGCCAGCGCTTATATTGCTGATATATCTCCACCAGAAGATCGATCCAAAAGAATGGGCCTTATCGGCATGGCCTTTGGATTCGGATTTATCTTTGGACCGGTTCTAGGTGCCCTGAGTGCTGGCTGGTTTGGTGTTGCAGGCCCGGGATGGGTGGCTGCCAGCATTTGTGGTTTCAATCTAATACTTGCGTTTTTCATATTGGGAGAAAGCCGCAGTCCTGAATCTGAGCCGGCCGAGCCCTCCCCAAGATTAAACCAGCTGGCGGAAGTTTTAAAAAGACCGCAACTTGGATATCTGATCGGCATTTTTTTCTTAGCAACATTTTGCTTCACATGCTTCGAGTCCACTTTTGCTGTTCTTTTCGCCGGCACGAAAGAAAGGCCGGGTAACTTTCAATTCGTGGAAGAGGTTGATCTCCCGGAAGGAGGAGGCCTTAGGTGGGAGGTAAACGATGGGGATGAAGTCCGTAAAGGCGATCGACTTGCTGTTTCCCGGAGCGGCGAGACCTTAACCGCATCTACCACTGGTAGGCTGGATCGACTTGAAGACAATTCCGCGCAAATCAACACAACCAAAACAAAAGCGTATTGGCTGATGGCTTTTTGCGGCTTTATCGGGGCCATCGTTCAGGGTGGATGCATAGGCCCGCTTGTAAAATATCTGGGAGAAAAGAAACTGGTTGTTATAGGGATATCTTTCGTCGGCCTCAGCCTTGCTTTTATGCCTTATTGCACGCACGGCACAGGCTTGGCGTGCCTAATGATTATTTTAGCGCTATTTGCTGTTAGCTCCAGTTTATACCGAGCACCGACATTTGGCCTGATATCATTGAATGCTTCTGCAGAAGAGCAAGGCGAAGTGATGGGGGTCACTCAAAGCGTGGGCAGTTTGGCTAGAATTATTGGCCCCCTTTTTGCTCTCGGCCTAATGGATATTCGAATCGATTTACCTTATTTGATTTGCGCAGTAATTGCGATATTAGCTGCAATCCCAGCCGCTAAATTTATCATTATGCCTGAAAAAACCACCGCCAAGGGTCAAGGTGATGATCCGTAATGTGATTTTTGACTGGTCCGGAACTTTGGTTGATGATTTAGAAGCAGTATGGATCTCGACCAATTTTACGATTGAGAAATGCGGGCACTCTGCGCTTTCTCTTGATCAATTCAGGTCCGAATTCTGCCTGCCCTTTGATGCGTTTTACGAACGTATCACTCCTGGCGTTCCGCTCGATGTATTGGAGGAGTGGTATAAGGAAAGCTTTAAAGAAGAGCAAAGGAATATTAGGCCGCTACCTCATGCGAAAGCTTTTTTTGATTATTGTAAAAACAGCGACCTGAAAACTTTTTTACTTAGCACAATTCATCCTGACCATTACAAAGTACAATCGAAGACGGTCTACTTCGATTTTGATATGGAATATACTCGGGTCATGGATAAGCGGGAAAAAATTTCCCAAATACTTAGTGAAAACAAACTACTTCCTGCAGAAACTATTTTTATTGGGGACATGCAGCATGATGTTGAAACGGCGAAATTGGGCGAAGTAGGCTCCTGCGCAGTCCTTACCGGCTACAACAAGAGAAACCAATTAGAGCAAGTGAAACCAGATTTTATAGCGAATAATTTAGGTCATCTAAAAGAATCACTAGATTTGTCATCCTGGAAGTGGCCCCCTGTTGACTCGTTATCATGAATGATAGAATACTAATCTCCGATATTGAAGCTCGATGCAGCATTGGAGTTCCTGATGAAGAACGGCAAACACCTCAGCGCCTGCTCATATCACTGGAACTAGAGACCGACTTTACGAAAGCGTCAGCAGAAGACAATTTGATGGCGACAATCGATTACCATTCGGTTTATTTGTGTGTTAAGGAAGTATGCGCGGAACGGGAGCGTAAATTAATCGAAACTTTAGCCGAAGATATTGCCTCGTTCATATTAGCTAAATTCAAGGTAAAGCTCGTCTCCGTGGAAATTAAAAAGTTTATCTTACCGGCTACTGCCTACGTTTCTGTGAAAATTAAAAGATTTCCTGCCTAGTGGAAAAAATTCGCGAAATATTAATAACACATTGAATAAATATCATAATTACTCCGATTTCAATGGATATACCTACGGTTTTTATCTTGCAGCTTTTGTTATAAAACTGTTAATAACTCGCGCGCATGGCCTCTATCGGACGTTTTCAAAAGGGTGATGACATTTTCTATGCCAAGGTCGTAGACGGGAAGCTATACAAATTAAAAGGTGATGTTTTCGGGTCTCCATCCTACGTGAAAAGGCCCATAACGCCTACCAAGGGAATTCGGACTCTTATCCCGGTGGCACCGAGTAAGGTTATCGCTGTGGGCTTGAATTACGCCGATCACGCCCGTGAATCTAATTTAACACCCCCAACTCAGCCTCTTTTTTGGCTCAAAGCCCCAACTTCCTTGATTCCTGATGGCGGTAAAATAGAAATCCCGTTTCCGACACATCGGAATGATTTTGAGGCTGAACTGGCAATTGTGATAGGTCGCCGCATAAGAAATGTTTCCCCACAAGCTGCTGGCCGTTATATCTTTGGCTACACCGCAGCTCAGGATATCAGTGATCGGGATATCCAACATAGCGAAAGCCAATGGGCGCGGGCCAAGAGTTTTGATACTTTTACACCAATTGGCCCGTATATTGAGACAAAAATTGATCCTCAAGACCTCACAATTCAACTCTTTCAAAACGGCCAATTGCGACAAAACTCACATACAAGCCAAATGATATTCAATTGCGCGCAGCTAGTGAGTTTCATTTCTACCAACATGACACTCCTCCCTGGAGATATCATCCTCACAGGAACACCCAGCGGGGTGGCCCCCATAGACAGTGGAGATAAGCTCGAAGTGCGAATTGGAGATATGCAGGCACTGTGCAATACAGTGAAGTAATCTTTACCCCTACACCCATCATCAGTTAAAGCTACAGCCATGCGCTGGAGTGACACATTTATCCCCACACTCAAAGAAGCCCCGGCTGAAGCTGAAATCGTTTCCCATCAGCTCCTACTTCGTGCCGGTTTGGTGCGCAAGCTTGCCGGAGGTCTTTACACGTTTTTACCGGCAGGCATTCGAGTTTTGCGTAAGATTGAACAAATTGTGCGCGAGGAAATGGAGCACGCAGGGGCGTTAGAGGTTTTAATGCCAGCAGTGCAGCCTCCTGAAATCTGGCGTTCCAGCGGAAGGTACGAACAAGCTGCAGATGTTCTTTTCAAGGTATCTGACAGCAAGGGAAGAGAGTGGCTCCTGGGGCCAACGCATGAAGAAGTGGTCACAACCATGGCCGCGAATGAAATAAACTCCTACCGGCAGTTGCCTCTTAATTTTTACCAGATTCAAACAAAATTCAGAGATGAAATTAGACCGCGTTTTGGCCTAATGCGCGCGCGTGAATTCATCATGAAGGACGCCTACAGTTTCGATGCGACTGACGAGGATGCGTTGATCAGTTACCAAAAAATGTATGATGCATATGTCCGCATCTTTGATCGATGCGGTGTCCAGTCTTTCCCAGTCGATGCGGATGCCGGAGTTATGGGCGGTAATCATTCTCATGAATTCATGGTCCCTGCACAGACAGGTGAAAGTGAAGTAGCCTACACGGAAGACGGGGTTTATAGCGCCAACCTGGAGAAGGCGGCAAGTCAAGGACCGCAGCATCAGGCGCCGAATGTATGTACGGGTAGCCTTGAGGAGTTTGAGACCCCAGGGGTTAAGACGATTGAAGACTTGGAGAATGAACCTTTTAATGTACCTGCCTCGTCTCAAATTAAAACGTTGGTTTACATCGTAGAGGGCGAACCGGTTATTGCCCTTGTCAGAGGTGACGATGAGGCGAATGAATCTAAATTGGCCGCAGCTTTTGGAACGACAATTTTCAGACCGGCAGAACACGATGAAATCCAGAAAGAACTGGGAGCTTTACCCGGGAGTCTGGGCGGAGTCGGCATAGAGAAAATGAAGGTTTATGCTGACTCCTATTTAGAGGGAGCTGCAGGTATGGTGACCGGCGCGAACAAGGATGGATTCCACCTGCGAAATGTAAATGTCAGTCGCGATTTGCCGAACGTTAAATTTGAGCAATTAAGGACTGTACGGGAAGGGGAGCTTAGCACTGATGGTCAGACGATTAAAATCCGAAGAGCAATCGAGGTTGGGCATGTATTCAAGCTAGGAACAAAATACTGCGACGCGCTAGAAGCGAGTTTTTTAGATGAAAAGGGTAAGAAAATTGCGCCAATAATGGGTTGCTATGGCCTAGGGATAACCAGGACTCTGCAGGCGATCATTGAATATAGCCACGATGACAATGGCATTATATGGCCGGTTAGCGTCGCGCCCTGGCAGGTATGCATAACTGCTCTGGATGTTGAGCCTGGGGGGGCGGTAATGAAGGCAGCGCTTGAAATATATGCAGAACTCACTGAAACGGGGTATGATGTCATCTTGGATGACCGAGAGCTGCGGCCCGGGTTCAAATTCAAAGATTCTGAGCTGGTAGGATTCCCGGTTCGCTTGGGGATCGGCACCAAGTCACTCGAAAATGGGAATGTTGAATTTACCCTGCGCTCCAACAATCAACGTGAATCTGTCCCTCTGGATCAAGCGGTTACAAAGGTGAAGAGTGCCTTAACTGATGTTTGAAAAACTTAATACTGATCCTGGATCAGAGGCTCGCCGCGGGCGACTGACCACTGCCCACGGAGTAATTGAGACCCCCGTATTTATGCCGGTTGGCACCCGGGCGACGGTGAAAACACTAGATTCATCTGACCTGAACCAATTGCAGTCACAAATAATTCTTGGCAACACGTACCATCTTAACCTGAGGCCGGGCACGGAAATTATTGAAGCAGCCGGCGGTCTGCATTCATTCATGGGATGGGGAAAGCCAATCCTTACTGACAGCGGGGGCTTTCAGGTTTTTAGCCTGGCTAAAATGGCGCGAATTAAGCATGGAGGCGTCTCTTTTCAGTCGCATATTGATGGGGCCTCACTTTTCCTTGGCCCTAAGGAGGCCATGTCCATTCAAAAAACATTGAGTAGTGATATCGCAATGGTATTCGACCAATGTCCGGCCTACACCGCAACCCGCAAAGAAGTGGAATCAGCCGTGGAAAGAACAACCCGTTGGGCTATTGAATGCGCTGGACAACCGCGAGCCAAAGGCCAATTGGTTTTCGGCATTGCCCAAGGGGGCGGGCATCCAGATTTACGCACCCAAAGTGTTGATGAAATAACCAGTATAGATTTTGATGGATATGCAATAGGAGGGTTAAGTGTAGGGGAGCCCGAACCAGAAATGCTTCAAATAGCCGCTCACACAGCCCCGCTGCTTCCTTCAAGCAAACCTCGTTACGCAATGGGGTTGGGCACGCCAGCTCAATTAGTGGAACTGGTTGCCTGTGGCGTGGACATGTTTGATTGTGTATTACCCACTCGCGTTGCACGTAATGGCACTGCTTATACTTTTTCTGGAGCAATTGCCGTAAAGGCTGGTCAATACAAAGATGATTTTAGCCCTATTGAAGCCGAATGCGACTGCTTCACCTGCACGCATCATTCCAGAGCATACGTGCGTCACTTGCTCAATGTTGACGAAATTTCAGGGCTTAGGCTCTTAACAATTCATAATTTGCGCTGCTACATGCGCCTTATGGAAGAGATTCGGGCTCACATATCCAAGGGTACTTATGGTAAATTCAGGGCCGCTTTTTTGAAAAATTACCGACCCACCAGTAAGATTAAGAAACAGTGGGAAAACGCCAAAAACTAAGCTAAATGCTTGCCAAAGTACTTTTTCCCAATAGGATTTGCCGTCTTTGTTTTTTTCAATTATGGACAGCTTTTTAATAGACGTTTTACTGGCAATGGCTCCACCACCTGCTGAAGGGGAGCAGGGAGGCTCAATGTGGTTCCAGTGCCTATTCCCTCTGGCGTTCCTTGGTATTTTTTATGCGTTACTTATACGCCCCCAGCAACAACAGCAGAAACAACATAAGAAGATGGTGAGTGAACTCAAAAGCGGCGCTCGAGTTGTGGCCGGAGGCATGGTGGGAACTATTATTTCAGTTAAAAAAGAAACAATTACCTTGCGCACAGGAGAGTCAAAGCTGGAAATGCTGCGTAGCTCTGTGGAGAAGATATTGCACGATGACGATGATCTAAACGATTGATTGCATGCAGAAGCAACCCGTCATAGGCCGGCTTTTGCTGGTAGTAATTTTAGCACTCTGGACCACGTGTGAATGGTATCCGCCTCAGGGAACCGACATGGTTACCGCTTTCGATCAAGGCGCAACTGGCCAGAAAGAACAAATCGTTGCGCAACTTAAGGACGCCGCATCAAAAGTTAATGAAGGTGATGAGCTGCCATTAGACACATGGATGGACGCGATTGGCGAAGCCGATCTGCGCGAAATGTTCCCGGCCAAAACAAATAGTCTTCAAGCTGACCTGAGTCTTGATAAAGACGGATGGGAAGCGCCCGATGCGGATCAACAGTCAAAAATAAACAGGGCTATTCTAGCGCATATTCAAAAAGATTCACAGGGCAAGGTGAAGTTGGGCTTGGACCTGAGGGGTGGCACACAGTTCGTGGTTCAGGTCGAACCCAAAGTTGATCAGGATGGAAACCTCGAGCGAGTCAACTCAGACCAGCTTACTCAAGCCATGGAAATTATGCGTCGACGAGTTGACAAATTCGGTGTCGCAGAACCTTTAATACAAACTTCTGGTGAAGATAAAATCATTATCCAAGTGCCAGGACTAGCTCAATCGGACCGTGATCGGGCACGCCATACAATATCCCAAGTAGCCAAGTTGGAATTCCGACTGACTCACAAGCAAAGTGATTCTTTAATTCAATCAGCCGAAGAATTTGTCCCTGGTGCCGAGCGCTTGAATTATGATCTGGATGGCACTCCGATAAGCCACTTTGTTCTAAAAGAGGTTGCTTTATCTGGAAGCCATATCAAAAACGCCAGCTCCCGAAGAAACGAATTAACCGGGGCTCCTGAAATTCATTTCACACTTGATGCGCTGGGGGCCAATCAATTTGCTAAAGTAACGGAGACTCATAAAGTGAGCGGAGGAGACCCACGGTTATTATGCATCGTTCTCGATGGAGTCTTAATCTCCGCCCCATCCATAAACAGCCGAATCCATGCGCGAGGCCAAATCACAGGCAGCTTCACCGAAGAAGAAGCCACCATGTTGGCAAATTCGCTAGAAAATCCGCTGGAGAACGCAGTGCAAATCATTGAGGAACGCGATGTGGCTCCATCATTGGGCAGAGATTCCGTAGCCAAGGGTTACAAGGCTGCCATTTGGGGTTTATCCGCGGTAGCCGTTTTCATGCTTATATACTACTTGTTGAGTGGCGTGGTTGCAAACATAGCACTCTCCCTAAACATTATAATGATATTGGGGATTCTCTGCTGGTTTGATGCCACGCTTACCCTGCCTGGCATTGCGGGTGTTGTTCTTACTATAGGTATGGCAGTAGACGCAAACGTACTGATCTTTGAGCGAATCCGTGAAGAACTCAATCTTGGTAAATCACTCAAAGGAGCAATCTCATCAGGCTACGATAAAGCATTTGGCACAATCTTTGACGCCAATATCACGACTTTGATTGCTTCAGTGATCCTGATCTATATGGGGAAAGGCCCGGTGAAAGGATTCGGAGTCACGCTTACCATAGGTATTATTACCAGTATGTTTACGGCCCTGGTAGCAACACGCGTCATATTTGATATGCTTGCTAATGCAAAGCTCATAGGGACCGACTCCTCAAAACGCCTGCTGCACCTTCGCCCGACAACAAACTTACCGACGTTTGACTTTTTAAAACACGCCACCCCGGCGTTTATTATATCTTGGGTGCTAATTATTTGTGGATTCGGTTACGGCTTATCCAAAGGCAAAGACAGTATGATGGGAGTCGATTTTGCGGGAGGTTACAGCATGGTTATGAAATTTGACCAAACTGAATTAAGCAAATTAGACGAGGCCGTAACCGGCGGCATGCGTGAATTAATTGGCGAAAAGGCAGGGATCGACGCTTCGCAGATTCAGGCCCAACTTCAACCTGATTTAGAAAGTGGCGACCGCCTGTTGCGTGTGGATTTCCCGTTGAGCGACAGCGACCAGGATAATGCGAAAGGCGTTGAGGAAGCCCTGAGCTCGACATACGGAGAAGCAAACTTTGTACGTTTGCAATTAGATAAGGTTGGGCCCAGCGTAAGCGATGAAATTCAAAAATCGGCGGCCATTGCAGTGATGTTGGCGCTTTTTGGCATCTTGGTGTACGTCGCTTTTCGTTACGAATACTCATTTGCAATTGGCGCAGTAATTGCAATTCTGCATGACGTCGCAATGACTGGAGGTTGGTTTTTTTTAACAGGCCGAGAACTTAACGCTCCCATTGTGGCGGCCGCTTTGACCATTATTGGGTTTTCCATTAATGACACGATTGTTATTTTTGATCGTATTCGTGAAAATTTACGCATGGGCTCACGAGGCTCGTTCGCAGATGTGATGAATAAATCTATTAACCAAACCTTAAGCAGAACCATTATCACCTCTGGAACAACTTTATTGTCTACAGCAACCCTTTACTTCTTTGGCGGCACAGTCATCAATGACTTTGCCTTCACCTTCCTCGTAGGGGTGATTGTTGGAACATATTCTTCTATCTATATCGCCTGCTTTATCGTTCTCAAATGGCATAAGGGAAAACGTCCTGAACTTGCCTCTCCTACAACTGACACCGACCCTGTTCCTGCTGTCACTTGATTGCGCAAACAAAAAACTCCGAGAAATAGGAATAGAGATATTCATATCCCGGAAATAAATTAGCCTCGGAAAAGCAACTCAGCCGAGATTAGGTTTATTTCATTGGCAAAAATTTTACGCATTAAATGGCTTCTGATTGGCGGGGCTTTTGTCGTCCTAGGTGTCATCGGTCTTTTCCTGCCTGTCTTACAGGGTGTTCTTTTTATAGTGATTGGAATATTGTGTCTTTCCAAGGGATCCGCCCTAGTCCGCTCTCAGAAGATTGGCTTGAAGCGTAGATTTCCAAGGCTCGGATCAAAACTTACATATCTAGAGGATAAAGCTAGGGCTTGGCGTAAACGCAGAATGAAAGCCAAGAAAAAATGAGGCACATCTGGAAAATTGAAAAACCTGATGAAGGTTTGATAAAAGAGTTTTTTAAGCAATTAGGTGTCAGTGAACTTTTATGCCGATGCCTTGTTAATCGAGGTTTATCAAGTGTCGAGTCTGCGGCTGATTTTCTTTCCCCTAAATTATCCAACTTAGCTGCGCCGGAGTTGATCCCAAATTTATCTGTAGCAGTCGATCGTTTATTTCAGGCACGATCTAAAAAGCAAAAAATTGTTGTTTTTGGCGATTATGATGTCGATGGAATCACCTCAACGGCAATCTTACTCGAAAGCATGCAGGCTCTGGGCTGGGATATATGCGCATATCTGCCTAATCGTGTAGATGAGGGATACGGCTTAACCTCCGAGGGCGTTGAGAACTGTGTTAAGACTCACAACCCAAAACTTTTGATTGCTGCTGATTGCGGGTCTACATCCCTCGCAGTTATAGAGAAACTCAAAAGCCAAAAGATTGATGTTATTGTTCTTGATCATCACCAGGTTTCCGATCCTCCCCCCAAGCCGGTTGCACTGGTAAACCCACAATTGGAAACTAAATCTCCCAAAAGATTTCATGAACTTTGCACAGCTGGCCTCGCCTTCAAGTTAGTGCACGGCTTGATCAAACAGGGACGTAACAAAGGAGAACCGGCATTTAAGGAATATGATATTAGATTACTGCTGGATTTGGTGGCTCTTGGGACTATTGCTGACTTGGTGCCTCTCGTGGAGGAAAACCGAATATTGGCAGTTAAAGGATTAGAGCAACTGAACCGTACGGATAGAATAGGCTTAAATGCGCTCATTTCTGAATCAGACATCAAAGGGCCCATAGGCTCATTTGAAGTGGGCTTTCAATTAGGGCCAAGACTCAATGCTGCCGGCCGTTTAAAAAGCGCCATGACTTCTCTTGATTTATTAACTTCATCCGAGCAGGACGTCGCTTCAAATCTGGCATGCATGCTCGATCGCCAAAACCGTGAACGACAAAAGGTTGAAAAAGATATTACTCAACAGGTCATGGAGCGATTAAGCGCTCAATTCGATCCTGAGAATGATTACGCGATCGTTGAAGGTGAGCCAGATTGGAATATCGGCGTAGTAGGCATTGTCGCTTCAAGAGTACAAAAGGAATTCTACCGACCAACATTTATTCTTGGCGGCAGCCCTGATGGAATGAGAGGTTCTGGACGTAGCATTAAAGGTTTTGATCTTGCAGCTGCACTTCATCAATGCGGCGATGTTGTTAATCGTCACGGAGGTCATGCTATGGCAGCAGGAGTAAATCTGAACCCAAAGAATATCAACCTCTTCCGCAAGCGCCTTAATGATACGGTGCGTTCTAGCATTCGTGAAAGCGAACTTACGCCAACCCTTCGCCTTGATGGGCCTACTCCTTTGAGAAAATTGACTATTGATGCAATCGATTCTCTGCAAGCCTTGCAACCGGTTGGGCAGGGAGTAGCGCCAGTCCATCTTTCGGTAAACGACTTAGAAGTGAATGCTCCAGTTAGATGGATGGGAGCCGATAAACAACACGCAAAACTGCATGTCACTGACGGCAATTCAACAGTCGAGGCTGTCTATTGGAACGCACTGGGCAAGCCTATGCCCGAGGGCAGATTTAACCTTGCTGTTCAACCATCAATCAACATCTGGCGAGGCAATAAATCCATTCAATTGAAGATGCTCGACTGGCAACCCTCTGAGTGACAAATTGAGGAATGACAACTGGAGTCATCGTTGCCGCCGGTCGCGGTACGCGCATGGATGAGAAGGGGGATAAGCTCTTTCTTGAAGTGAACAATCTTCCAATAGTTGGCCATACTTGGCACGCATTTGACCAACACCCTGACATTGACGAGATAGTCCTTGTTATTCGCGAAGAGGCCTTATCCGAATTCGAAAACCTCGCCACTAAAATTAACCCTATCAAGCCATATTCTTTTGCTATTGGAGGCCCAGAAAGGCAGGACTCGGTTCGCAATGGGCTTGGAGCAGCGTCTGAAAATTGTGAAATAGTTGCCATCCATGATGGAGCAAGGCCTTGTGTTGACCCCGAGACTGTATCAAATGCAATTTCGGCAGCCAAAGAACATGGTGCTTCCGTAGCGGCAACAAAAATTGTGGATACAATTAAGCTTTCTAACGGTCAATCTCGCATCAGTCAAAACATCGACAGGACCCACCTCTGGTCTGTTCAAACACCCCAAGTATTTAAGATCACCACGATTCTGGAGGCTATGAGAGCGGTTGATGCTCAGAAAGCCTCTGTCACGGATGACACCGCTGCTTGTGAGCTGATTGACCATCCTGTCATTTTGATTGAATCCCGAAGACCAAACCCCAAAGTGACAACCAGCGCGGACCTCCCATTTATCCAATTTCTTTTGGAGGGATAACCGTTACTTGCCTTCTGCTAGTAGTAGGATAGTTTCGGGCCATGAATCAACGGTTTGTGAGCGTACTATTAGCAGCGGTTTTAGCGGTAAACCTCTATGTCGGTTTCAGACATTTCACGGTCAGCGCAGAAGCCGCCGGCAATCAGAACGTTTATGCCCATATGGAAAAATTTTCGCGTGTCCTTGAACAGGTCCGTAGAAACTATGTCGACGAGGAAAAAGTTTCATATGACAAACTCATGGAGGGAGCCCTTAAAGGCATGCTGTCCGTACTTGACCCCCACAGCGAATACATGCCCGCTGACCGGCACAAAGCACTTGTCGATGATACCCGCCAGCAATTCGGGGGGATTGGAATTGTTGTCACCATGCGAAATGCCTGGCTAACGATTATATCACCAATGGACGATACTCCTGGTGCGCGTGCCGGCCTTCAACCGGGTGACCGAATCATAAAGATCAAAGGCAAGAGTACAGAAGGAATGAACATCACAGACGCTGTCGGCCAGTTAAGAGGGAAAATTGATACCGAAGTTGATATAACCATCTATCGTCCATCAAGTGAAGAAACCATCAATATCTCCCTTAAACGCGAGCGCATCAAAACCAAAAGTGTTCGAGACCTTAACGGGAAGGGTGAATACAATCTGATCTCTGGAGGAATTGGGTACGCTAGGCTTTCGAGTTTTTCAGATAACACTTCTAAGGAACTGGAAGACGCCCTCGTGAAAATGGAGGGGAATGGAATGCAAGGGTTGGTTTTAGATTTACGTGACAATCCTGGAGGACTTCTCACGCAATCTGCGCGAGTATCTGAAAAATTTTTGACAGAAAACCAACTAATCGTCTCCACCGAAGGAAGAAACGCAAAAGAACAAGATAGGCTCGTTTCTGAATCAGAAACACATCGGAAGATGCCGTTAGTAATCTTGGTTAACGGGGGCAGTGCCAGTGCCTCTGAGATTGTTGCTGGATGCCTCAAAGACCTTGATAGAGCCAAGCTTGTCGGAGCGAAGACCTTCGGCAAAGGCTCGGTTCAAAGCATCCTCCCAATGAGGGATGGGTCGGCCCTGCGATTAACTACAGCAAAATATTTTACTCCCAGTCACCGCACCATCCATGAAAAAGGAATTGAGCCGCATTACCCAATCAAAATGACCCCTGAACAAATGCGCGACATCATGATGAAGCGTTCTCCAGGTTTAATGGATACGCTTGATCCAGAAGAACGCGAGCGCATAAGCAATGCTGTCGACCCACAGCTAACAAAAGCGATCGAAATCTTATCTGACCTCCTTAAGGCGAATTAAAGATGCGCCTATTGGCCATCGAAACCTCCTGTGATGAAACAAGCGCGGCTGTTATTGAGAATAATCGAGTCCTCTCGAATGTAGTTTCTTCACAAATCGAAATACATGCAGCATATGGCGGGGTAGTGCCCGAACTAGCGACCAGAGAACACTTAAAGAATATTCAGCCAGTTATTCAAGAGGCGCTTTCACTCGCTTCCTGCACAGCATCAGAACTTTCAGCAGTAGCTGCTACTCGAGGCCCCGGCCTTCCCTCAGCTTTAAGGGTAGGCTGGAAAACAGCCCAAGCATTTTCATATTCAATCAACCGCCCTCTTATTGCGGTAAACCATGTTATGGCACACCTATATTCTGCATGGTTTTCCGGTTCGCCCATCAAGAGTAATATAGATAATTTTGAGCCGAATATTTCCTTAATAGTGAGCGGAGGCCACACAATCATCGCAAAAACAACCAAACCGCTGAACCACAAGATTCTAGGCCAAACACAGGATGATGCCGCTGGTGAGTGTTTTGATAAGACCGCAAAACTGCTTGGCCTCGGCTACCCAGGAGGCCCACAGATTGACCGTCTAGCAAAAAGAGGAGACCCCAATAGTTATAATTTCGCAAGGCCCATGATCAATAAGGAGAATGACAATTTAAGCTTTAGCGGCCTGAAAACCTCAGTAAGATATTTTCTTGAAAAAAACCCCTCGCTTCTGTGCGGAAACGAATCTATGCCTAATCTATGTGCAAGCATTCAAGCCGCTATCGTCGAGGTTCTCCTGAAAAAAACTTTACGGGCAGCGCGGCGAGAGAAAGTAAAATGCATTACAGTATCGGGGGGTGTAGCCTCCAATTCCTTATTAAGGTCAGAATTTGAGCGGACATGTAAAGACGTTGAAATTCAACTACGAATTACTCCGCCAGATATGTGCACCGATAACGCAGGCATGGTCGGGCTGCTCGCTAAATTGATGTATGACCAAGGAGCTCCACACTCCCCGCTAGAGGAGGAGATATCTCCAAACTGGGCTATTAATTGATTCTCATGCCGAGGTTACAAACTTTCCACAAAATCTTCCATTCGCGCCAGCCCCTTTTCGAGATTCTCCATACTGGTGGCATAGCTAATCCGAATATAATCATCAGCCCCAAAAGCGATACCAGGCACCGCTGCCACTTTGGCTTCAGAAAGAAGCCCATCACAGAATTGTGCGGACTTCATGCCAACAGATGAAATCTTTGGGAACAGGTAAAAGGCTCCCTGCGCGTTCACGCAGCTTATACTCTTCATCGAATTTAACCTTTCGAAGGCAAAGATACGTCTTTTTGAAAATTCATTTAACCAACCCTTCAAGTGATCTTGAGGGCCATCCAGCGCCTGCACAGCACCTGACTGAGCAAAGGAAGTTGCGTTACTGGTACTGTGACTTTGGATAGCGCTAACAGCCTTTGCAATAGACAGGGGAGCAGCCATAAATCCAATGCGCCATCCCGTCATGGAGTATGCCTTAGCTAGGCCGTGCACAATGATGGTGTGATTTTGATGTTCTTTTGAGCAGGATGCCACACTCGTGAATTGAGCATCACCATAAATCAACTTTTCATAGATCTCATCACTCATAATGAGAACCCCTCTTTCCACGCACACATCCCCGAGTGCAGCCAGCTCCTCGGGGGTGTAAACTGAGCCGGTTGGATTGCTGGGTGAATTAAGGACAAAAAGACGTGTTTTATTAGTGATTGCAGCACGTAGCTGATCCGGACTCACCTTAAATTCTGTGTCGTCGGTGGTTTCAATAATGACAGGCACAGCCCCTGCAAGTTTTACCATTTCTGGGTAACTCAGCCAGTAAGGCGAGGGGATAATCACCTCGTCTCCAGTTTGACAGAGAGCCATCATTACATTGTAACAGGAATGCTTGCCTCCACTCGAAACAATGACTTGCTGAGGGTCATAGCTCAGCCCGTTTTCCCGTTCAAATTTGCGCACTACAGCGTCGCGAAGTTCTGGGGTGCCAGCCGCTGGGGTATACTTAGTGAACCCGCCAGCCAAGGCTTTTGTGGCTGCCTCCTTTATATGCTCAGGTGTATCAAAATCTGGCTCACCCGCTCCTAGTCCAATAACATCCTCGCCAGCTGCCTTGAGCTCCTTTGCCTTGGCAGTAATCGCCAGCGTCATAGAGGGTGCTAAAGATGCTGCGCGTTCTGAAAGTCTATATTCCATCGCGCGGCGAGGTTAGAAAGCGAGATTGAATCGGGCAAGGGTGAATCAACGGAAAAGCAATAGATCCATCAACCTCTTTCCTTTACTACTAAAGATCCATTTTTGGCCTTTTCGAAACAATAAACCATTACAAGGGTGCTTGGCTCGAACATCTTCATAAACATTAATTATTTGGTATTTTGCACCACCACTTATCACTTCATCTTTTCGAGGAGTAATCCGGATAGGGATTCCATTCCAATTGAGATCTAGATCCCATGCGGTTGGCGCTTCTCCGTCGTTGTTGGAATTATCAATTAACTCAGGATACCGGTCTATCCAATCCACATTTTTCTGAAATACAGTCACTCTGCAAAGAATTGGCAAAGACATTAAATATTCTTTGAAACTGAATTCCCCTAATTTACTCAATTTAAGTATCTGAGCCGCGTCCAGCCCCAATAAATTGAGGCCACTCCAGTTACCGTGATGATTGTTGCCGCCCTTATACCAAGTGCCAAACCAGCGATCAAATTTAGTGTTTACCTGAACCCCAACCTCAAAATGAAGATGAGCTCGCCATTGAGCTATTTCATCCCGTGTATTAGCAGTACGTCCTAAAACACCAATGATCTCGCCTTCTTCAACCGAACACCCCACAACCAAATCTCCTTCGATGTTCCTTAAATGGGCATAGAGAGTGTATACCGGCAGACCATCCACATTATGTATTAGGACAGCATATTTCCCGTAGTTAGAGGCAGCGATGTTTCTGTTTAAATGCACGACCTTTCCTTTCCGAGAGGCTTTTACCTTGTCAACAGGCTCATTCTTGGTGTCCCGAACTTGGCTTAGAATGTCGATTCCTTCATGAAGTCGCGTGCCGCTGTTCCTCACGCATCCAAATGCACCACTTTGCCACGGTCTTTCCAGGTTAGTCCGAGCGAAGAAATTCGTTTCCCCCCCAGCCTTCAATAATTCGACGTTTGCAGTAGGAAAAGCAAAGTGGACGCGTGCCTCTGCGGTAGCAAGTAATTCCCGATCTCCTTTTTGTTCGTAGGGCTTACACGAAGCAGATAGCAGTAGGATGATACTAATTAATAAACGCATTTAAAATTAATAATTCTCTGCTGATCATTCTTATATCTAATAATCGAGTTACTGTTAGTTATTCGAGTGTTTTGTTTACAAGATCAACAATGCTTTCAGATTCTTCACGGGAAGCGTCAGGAGTAAAGGCCATGGATGAAGCCCTCAATGTTTGCCGAATATATGACGCTCCAATGCATCGCGAATTGACGCCATTGGTTTTGGATTGATCACTTTGAGCAACAACCACGTAAAGCCTTCGATCTCTGAAATTAGTGGTTAAATACTCCATTAAAGCCTGCCCGCGCGTGGTGAAATTAAGCTGAATTGCATGAAGCCCATCCTGTGTATTGATAACACGTGTCCCTTTAAGCATGCCAGGCCCTCCAACCAGGACCGGCTTAGGAGCAACGTGTACCATTTTAGGGCTGGCTTGATATACCTTTAAAAGCATAGTTTTTGCCCCTTGCTGAGGAAATTCTTCAATATAAAATGCAAACTGAGCCTTATTCCGCTTGGTTTCAACGGGATAGTTGCATCCGGCAAACAGGAAAACCGCGGCCAATAGCTTAAGGCATGAGTGCATTTTGCGGAGATATAAATGTTTCCAAAATCCCATGTAAAGATACAATCATTACCATGTATGGGCGGTTCAATTATTTGAATTTATTCACATAGGCAAGAGTCGCCACAAGAGGGATTGTGAAGAACTTCACAATAGAGATAAATCTTTCAATTAAATAAGCGCCACTCAACAAGTAATTCATGCCAAAGGATAGAATGTTTGTGAAAAAGGTGGTAGCAAAAATCGGTAGACGAACTCCAATACAGTGGTAGGTTGTTTCTAGTTCCTTGAAAGAACAGAAGCTGAAGGGCCGGCTTGTACGGCTGGATGCTTCTCAAGATAAAACCCGGGATAACCGGGCAAAAGGGCAGGCGGGGCTGATACGCTTGCCCCCTATCAAACCGTTTGGTCTGGTTGAATAATACAACTGGAATCCGTCTTTGGCGGACGAAGGGTGTAATGATTAATTGGAATTAACCAAATGGAGCGAAGGCAAAGTTCACTTAAGTGCCCGGTGATGTTCGCACGTCACCGAATGCGAAATGGTACTTAAGGAGCGAGGGGATGTGGAACAAAGATCAATTCCATTAGAAGTAACCCCGAGCTTGGTTTGTTTGAATGTGTAGCGAGGCTGCGTTCCTCCGGGAAGGCGGCACAATGAGTTGCGCGTACAGACTTGCCCGGACCGAAATCCTTCGGGATGTAGGTCTGAGTCAGAAGCTTGAGCCCTCTTTGAGCTCAAGTGGAACACAGTTGCCTAAAAGGTATTGATTGCTTACTGAGACATCAGCACGGCGGGAACCGCAAATTGGCCGGAAACGGCCAGCCGAACGAAATCCTCTGAAAGGAGAACAAAAGCCGGGGTTACCGTCGGGATAGCCACGCGCCCAAGACGACGGTCGTGAAAACTATCCGAAACCGTGGCGATGCGGCAAAAACTGCAGCGCTGCAAAGTAAACGAATGGCAATCTGAGGGTTAAGAGGCGAGACCCGTGGGGCAGGCGAACGCATCGTCACAAGCGATGGCTGACCTGCTTCCAAAGGGCTAGGATGCGAACGGATTACTTGCGCGTCCAGTCTGGTTCGCATGTCAGTGGCCGCAACCACTGGCTGAGCGGGCAAATAAACCTCACCCAATAATCCATGTGCTGCAAGGCCTTGGACGGCCCTGCTATGAGGCCGGCAACTCCGAAAGTCACGGAGAATAGCGTCGGGGAGCAACCGACCCACACTGTGGGTGCCAAATGGTTGCAACGGGAAAGAGCGCGTGGCGAACGCCCACCCCCCAATTTGTCCCTTCCGGACTAGATTCGGAAGGGACTTTTTGTTTTGACTAACGTAATTCCCGACTAATCCGCAGGAAAATACTTGCCCGCAAAGCTTTAAGCGTGTTCATTCCGCGAGTACCCCTCTCTCGAAATATGGGCAAAATTTACAACAACATCGTAGAAACAGTGGGCGACACACCGCTCGTCAAACTCAACAAGGTTACTGAAGGTGCTACCGCCACTGTGCTGCTGAAATGCGAATTCTTTAATCCTCTCTCGAGCGTAAAAGACCGGATAGGAATGGCCATGATCGAGGCAGCCGAAAAGGACGGTTCACTAACCAAGGATACTGTCATTATTGAACCAACCAGCGGTAACACAGGTATTGCCCTGGCTTTTGTGGCAGCATCCAAGGGGTACAAGGTCATTCTTACCATGCCAGAAAGCATGTCACTAGAACGCCGCACTCTTCTTTCAATGCTTGGAGCAGACCTAGTCCTTACCCCGGCAGCGAAAGGAATGAAAGGAGCCATTGCCATGGCTGAGAAACTCGCGGCCGAAACTAAGAATTCATGGATTCCCCAACAATTTGAAAACCCCGCTAACCCGGCCATCCATCGAGAGACCACAGCCGTAGAAATTTGGGAAGATACCGATGGAGAAGTCGATATCGTTGTTTCAGGTGTTGGAACCGGAGGGACTATTACCGGGTGCGTTGAGGTTATTAAACCACAGAAGCCAGACTTTCAGGCCATTGCAGTTGAGCCAGAAGATTCCCCGGTAATCTCACAAACCTTGACTGGTGAAGAGTTAACCCCTGGCCCTCATAAAATTCAGGGAACTGGCGCAGGATTTGTGCCGGAAAACCTTCACTTAAACGGGGAAGACGGTTCTAAGCAGATAGCAGAGTGCATCAAGGTAAGTAATGATAATGCTTTTGCTATGACTCGAGAACTTGCTTCTAGAGAGGGGATATTGGGCGGCATCTCTACGGGAGCAAACGTTTGGGCGGCAATACAGGTTGCCAAAAGGCCGGAAAACACCGGCAAGATGATTGTGACTGTCGCCTGCTCGACAGGAGAACGTTATCTAAGCACGCCTCTTGCAGAAGAGTCTCGGAATAAGGTTTCAGAATTACAGGTACGGGATCCGGAAGAGTAGGCTGTCGGAGTGCCATAAAATAGTAAAGAAAAGTGTTGCCAGCCCGGTCGGCTTCGCCCTTAATACGCCCGGTTCCATCCCTCCTTGAGAATTCGTTTCACAAGGAAATCCCCGTTCGATGTATTCGACTTAGGCGGTCGCCTTTCGTATCTCGCGCGCATACACCGTAAACTATGACTAAAAACAATAAGACTGATTACCCTGAAGAAGGGGAAGGCTACCTAGAGGTCTCCGATAAAGGCTTCGGGTTCCTTCGATCTCCGGGCAATCGGTTCCAGTCAAAACCCACCGATATTTTTGTGACGCCCGATACGATTCGACGCCACTATTTGCGCGAGGGTTGTCTCGTTAAAGGGCGACTTGTGCCTCCCCACAAGGGGCATAGCCCGCAGTTACGCGAAATCTTCACCGTGAACGAGATGCCGTTCAAGGAATACACGGAATGCTCGCGCTTCGAAAATCTAACCACAATTGACCCATTAGATAAGTTCAACCTTGAGACTTCTCCGGATATAATTGAAACGCGAGTGATTGATTTAGTGACCCCAATTGGAATGGGAACACGCGGCTTGATTGTGGCACCGCCACGCACAGGTAAAACGACTATCCTCAAACAGATTTGCAATTCGATTACCACCAATCATCCGGAAGTAAAAACCATTGTGATGCTGATTGATGAGCGTCCTGAAGAAGTTACTGACTTTGAGCGTTCGGTGGACGCTGAGGTGGTTGCATCCTCTAATGATATGGATTTGGAAACCCATGTACGCCTATCACGCTTCATGATTGAACGTTGCCGGCGCATGGTAGAGTGCGGGCAGGACGTCTTTGTTCTTATGGACTCCATCACGCGCATTGCCCGTGCCTACAACAATGTGAAAGGGGGCAGCGGAAGGACAATGTCTGGAGGCGTTGATGCTCGTGCTCTCGAAATCCCAAGACGCATGTTTGCTGCCGCAAGAAATATCGAAAACGGGGGCTCTCTTACCATTCTTGCTACTGCACTTATAGATACAGGCAGTCGAATGGACGAACTAATATTTCAAGAGTTCAAAGGAACTGGGAATATGGAGTTAATTTTGGACCGGAAGCTTTCCGAACGGAGACTTTACCCGGCAATTGATATCCCCAAGAGCGGCACTCGGAAAGAAGAAAAGCTTTTCCCAGAAATTCATTTAGACGCCATTCGCAAACTTCGGCGCACCATGGTCGACCTCGACCCAATCAACGCCATGGAAACGCTCACAGGGGCCCTTAAAAAGCACCCCACGAACGCGGAGTTGCTTTCCAAACTGAAAACCTGATCATCCTCACATGGCTGGTGCCAAAGGAGGAAAATCAAAGAGTACAAAACAGGGGCGCTCTCCTGTTCTATATTCGCGTCCACCGCTGGAGCGGATGATGGAAATCCACGAATCCGTTAAGCGTAACAACTATCCAAACGCCACCACTCTGGCTAAAAAAATGGAGGTGAGCACTAAGACCATTCATCGTGACATTCAATTCATGCGTGATCGCTGGAGTCTGCCCATCGAATTTGACGCCGCTTACAACGGATTCAGATACACTCACCCAGTCGAATCCTTCCCAATGCTACAGATCGATGAAGGTGAGCTCTTCGCGCTACTGATTGCTGACAAAGCTATACAAAATTATCGCGGCACTGTTTTTGAAAAGCGCCTATCCACTGCCTTCCGCAAGATCGCTGACTCATTACCGGACGCCGTCAGTATTCACTTAACCGAATGGGATGAAGCTCTAAGCTTCCGTCACACCGGCGAATCAGATGTCGAAGTGAAAATCTTCGACCACGTTTGCCAGGCTACAGCCAAGCGCCGGCAGATCCAGATTCGTTACCGTAAGCCGAACCAAGACCCCGAAGACCGAGTTATTGATCCGTATCAACTCGCAAACATCAATAACGAATGGTATCTCTACGCCTTTGATCACAAGCGCAGAGATATCCGTTGTTTCGTGCCTACCAGAATCATGGAGATTGCGACCACCGGAAAAACGTTTGATCGACCGAATACTTTTTCATTGGATCATTATTTGTCTGATTCATTTGCCGTATTCAAGGGAGACGAGTCATATGATATCCGCGTAAAGTTCAATAAATCCGTCGCACCATACATCCGTGAGAAGAGCTGGCATCCAACTCAACGAATCAAAAACAATAGTAATGGAAGTATTGAACTGCAACTACAGTTGAGCCACTTATCAGACATCCGGCGCTGGATACTCAGCTGGGGAAGTAACGCCACGGTTCTATCGCCGAAGGAATTAGCCGACGCAGTTCGCGCTGAAGCCCTAGCAATTGTGGATAACTAAGACGCAAATCCACTTGGCCAAGGCCGAAATCCACCGGATTATCACCTCGCCCGCAATTTTGCCGGCATAAGGAGGTCTGAATGTTTCTAAAAAGCCTGAAAGCGATTGGATTTAAGTCGTTTGCCGATAAGACAACCCTGAATTTCGAACCTGGGATAACGGCAGTTGTTGGCCCTAATGGGTGCGGAAAATCAAACATATCTGATGCCATCCGATGGGTGCTAGGCGAGCAATCGGCCAAGGCCTTAAGGGGTGGAGAAATGGCCGATGTCATTTTCAGCGGCACTGAGGGAGTCCGCGGCCGCAAGCCGACCAGCATGGCCGAAGTGTCAATTACACTCGGTGATATGGATGAGGAGAATCTTAGTGCAGCGGGAGTCGACCTCAGCTTTACCGAATTGACCGTTACCCGTCGAGTCTTCAGAGACGGCGGAAGCGAATATTTCCTTAATGGAGCTCCATGCCGCCTACGCGATATCCAGCATCTTTTTATGGGCACTGGTGTCGGGCGCAACAGTTACAGCATCATGGCCCAAGGCCAGATTACCAATATCATCAAAAGCAAACCAAGCGAAAGGCGAACCGTATTCGAGGAGGCCGCAGGTATCACTAAATTTAAACAGCAGAAAAAAGAAGCCTTACGCAAACTCGAATACACAGAGCAAAATGTATTGCGCTTAGAAGATACTATTCGGGAGGTTAAAAGGCAGATTGGTTCACTTCAGCGACAAGCCGGCAAAGCACGCCGATACCAAAAAATAATGGATGATCTACGAGATCTGGAAACCAAGCTCGCACGGCATGAATTCGATACAATTGAACAGGATCTAAGGAATATACGCAAAGAATCAGATGTCATCCGTGATAATCTAGAGAACCACTCCTCTGGCATCATTGAAGAAGAAACGACACTCAAGCAGTTGCGGCAGGCACTTGCGGACATCGACCAACAGATAAGCACCACCCAACAGCAGGGCTTGAAATTAAAGTCTGAGGTTGATCAACACAGTAATCGAATTCAATACAACGAACAGCGTATGGAGGAGCTTGAGATTCAGCACTCCGAGGCGGAAACAGATATCGCTGGCGCGCAGGAGCGTCGAAAACTGGTTGATGCAGAACTTGAACGCATCAATCAACAACTTGCTGATTCAAACCGTTCCCTGGAGCGAGCGCATCAACATGAAAATGAAAAACGAGGAGTCGTCGAAGATATCGATAATGCCATCAGCACTCGTCAATCTGATCTTTCAATCACCAGCTCCGAATCCACCGAACAAAATGATCACCTAGCCTCTATTCGCAACAAATACAATGGCCTAGAAATACAAAAACAGAGCAACGCAGCAAGATTGGAAAAGCTTTCCGCTGAGAAAATACAACTAGAGGAAGAGCGAAGCAATCTTCAGTCAAGTCTCGGAGAATTTGAACGAAGCGTTGAAGATGATTCGCTGCATGTCCAAACCCACCGCGGAACTGTTAAAGAACGACAATCGCGGCTTTCGGTGATCAGCGGCTGCCTTATTGAAACAGAAGATGAACTAGATGATTTGCTCCAACGCCAAGCAGAAGCTAAATCCCGTAAAGAAGTGTTGAAACAACTCATTGAATCAAAGGAAGGCTTCAGCACAGGCGCACAAACGATCCTCATGCAATTTGATTCAGCCATTGGATCACTTGCTGATCAAATCGAAGTGCCAAGAGAATACGAACAAGCAGTAACGGCCGCCTTGGGCGCCAACATCCAACTTGTAATTACTGAACAGCCCCAAAACGTGGACGAAATGCTTCGCCGACTTACAGATGACGACTTAGGAAGGGCGAGCATTGTCTCGTTGGAATTGTTACGCCAGCGAGGCGGGGCCATACCGCCAAGCGATGTGCCAAACGAAGCAATTCACGCTTTGGACGTGGTGAAAACCGATGAGCACATACAGCCCCTTATTCAGACATTACTTGGCCATACATTGATCGTGGAAAACCTGAAAACAGCCACTCGACTGTGGGGGATGAACCCAGGACGTTTCGATTACGTAACACATAAGGGTGAATCCTTAAGTCAGCAAGGTGTTTTCACTGGTGGAGAAGGGACCGGCAAGGAACACCACTCTGTGTTGGCGCGTCGCAACCAAATCGATGAATTGGGGGCTCAAATAAATGAATTGTGTGATAAAATTGATGAAATTAGTCGAACAAAAGGCCAACTGTTAGCAGAACAAACCGAACTTCATGCGACCCTGCAAAATGCGCGCGACGAATTGAGCGACCGAGAGGTTGCCGTTGCCACAAGAAAAGGAGAATTCAACGCTCTTGAAAATTCGCGAAAAGTGCTCGATCAGAAAATCGAAACCGTATTATTCGAAGTGCAAAACCTTGCCGAACAGGAAGAAGTTACCAAACAGAGATTCATCAAACTTTCGACACATATTCGACAAAAGGAAGAGCAAACCCGCCTATTAAACGAGCAAATTGAATGTCACGAGTCTTTTATAGATAAACAACGCGAACATCGTGAAATTGGCCAAGAGGAACTGACTGAGGCTCGTGTGGCTTTATCTAAAGCAGAAGAGCGCGAGTCCTCCCTGCAGGAACAAAAAATACCAATGGAGCAACAATTGGCAGAACTACGGCGCACACTTGAAAGAGCCCAGCAAACATTAACTGAAAGTGCCGAACGCAAGATACAATTTGAATCTCAAAATGCTGAATCCAGACGAGAAACCGAACGTTTACGGATTGACCGCGAGTCATCCTCTGCTGCGATTATAAGTTTGACCGAAAAACGTAATTCACAAGCTGAAAACGCCGAACGCCGAGAAATGAAACTTTCCGATATACGTAACTCGCTTTCAGAAATGCAGGAACGGAAGGGCGAAATTGAGGTGGAGGTCACCCAAAAACAAATGAAACAGGAACAGCTTGTTGAGCGTATTCAGGAAAAATTTAACCTAGATCTCCGCGAAGTGCATGGAGAGAAGAGTACAATCAACATTACTGCAGATGGGCGAACTAGCATTGAAACCGTTTCGCCATCCGACGCCAATTTACCGACCGATTGGAATATGGTTAGAGAGCAAGTAAACCAAATGCAAGAGAAGATAGACAGCATGGGTCCTGTGAATTTGGTGGCCATTGACGAATACCAGGAAGTGGAAGAGCGTTATACTTTTCTCAACACTCAGTATGAAGATTTAGTTACTGCTAAAACGGAACTCGAGGAAGTCATTGCACGAATTGATAAACAATCGCGGGAAATGTTTACCGAAACTTTCGAAAAAGTTAGGGCTAATTTCCAGAAAATTTTTCCAGATCTATTCGGTGGAGGGCGGGCTGACTTGGTTCTCACCGAAGATGAAGATGTCCTTGAGGCAGGAGTAGAAATCGTTGCTTCACCACCGGGCAAAAAGCTTCACCGCATTGGCTTACTTTCGGGAGGAGAACAAACAATGACCGCTGTTGGGCTTTTGTTCTCACTTTACCAAGTGAAACCCAGTCCATTTTGTGTTCTTGATGAATTGGACGCTCCATTGGATGACGCGAACATTGAACGATACGTGCAAAAGCTCAAAGAATTCCTAGTGCACTCGCAGTTTATTGTCATCACTCACAGTAAACGAACTATCGCAGCAGCAGATGTCCTGTATGGAGTAACTATGCAGGAACGAGGAGTAAGCCGCATCGTAAGCGTCAAGTTTAGCCCGGCGCAGGCGGAAAGCCAAAATGACCTCGCATCAGAAACCAAACAAGTCGCCGAGAAGAAAGATAACGAAGAGGTCTTTCTCGCGAAATAGCCCCTTCAAAGCTTCCTCTTGCCATGAGCAAGGCGTCTACGTAGCGTAGCCGTAGATGTCAAGCGAGATAGAGAAGGTCGTAATTATTGGGTCGGGATGTGCTGGCCTTACAGCAGCACTATATACAGCCCGTGCTCAACTTAAACCTATTGTTTTAACCGGAGCAATGCCTGGAGGACTCCTAACCACAACAAGTATCGTGGAGAATTTTCCAGGTTGGCCTGAAGGGATTGATGGCACCGAACTAATGATTAACCTTCAACAACAAGCTGAACGTTTTGGCGCACAGGTTAAATTCGGAAGCACTGTTGATTCAGTCAACCTGAGCAGGCGGCCCTTTGAACTCAAAGTGGACGGAGAGAAAATGACCGCACAAACCCTGATTATCGCCAGCGGAGCAGGACACCGCCATCTAGGGCTGGAAAGCGAGAAGAAATTGGATAAGAAAGGAGTCACTTACTGCGCAACTTGCGATGGGGCACTACCGATGTTCCGAGACAAACCTCTTGTTGTTGTAGGCGGCGGTGATTCGGCCTGCGAAGAGGCCACCTTTCTTACCCGGTTTGCTAGTAAGGTTTATCTTGTGCATCGTCGAGATGAGTTGCGAGCCTCCAAGGTTATGGCTGAAAGGGCGTTAAATAACGATAATATTGAGCCTGTCTGGAATTCAGAAGTTACCGAAATCTTAGGCGGAAATGATGACAAGGTTGCCGGAGTACGCCTGCAGAACAACAAAACCAACGAAGAACAAACAATTGAATGTGCTGGTGTGTTTATTGCCATCGGACACATACCAAATACGCAAATATTTGACGGCAAACTCGATATGGATGAGGACGGTTACATTCGCCGAAGTGAAGGTTCCCAAACAAATGTTGAAGGCGTATTTGTGGCTGGTGACTGTTCTGATAAAGTCTATAGACAGGCCGTCACGGCGGCAGGAATGGGTTGTGCGGCCGCCATTGATGCAGAACGCCTGCTGGCCAGCGAGAATCAATAAACAGTCGCTTTTCTGCAATTTCTCCGCTAAGAAACAGTCACCATGAGCACGCGCACGGCGCATATTGAACGCGTCACGGGCGAAACCCGGATCACCCTCAAACTGAAGATCGACGGCAAAGGCAAGTCATCGATAGTCACAGGCATTCCATTCTTCGACCACATGCTCACACTCTTCGCCAAACACGCTGTTTGTGACCTCCATGTAAAATGCATCGGAGATATCGATGTGGATTTGCATCATGCCGTAGAGGATGTAGGTATTTCGTTGGGGCAGGCCTACTGGCAGGCTCTGGGCGAGAAGCGCGGCATTCGGCGCTACGGCACTGGATTTGACCCACGCAACCCCCTGTGGGGTGAAGCGCATTTACCCATGGATGAAACCTTGGCTAGAGCCGTAGTTGATTTCAGCGGACGCCCATACCTTGTATGGAATGGCATGGACAAGCTGGGCTTCAAAATATTGAAAGGAGAAATGAATCAAGATGATTCCTGCCGGTTTCGATTTGGGTTGGCACGCGAATTTTTCCAGGGATTCACCAACGAAGCCCGTTGCAATCTCCACTTGGAATTGCTCTACGGTCAAGAACCACATCATGTAGTAGAGGCCATATTTAAAGCCTTTGCCAAGGCCATGGATTTTGCCTGTCAAAAAGACCCACGCATCGGTCACTCTATACCAAGCACCAAGGGCCAATTGAAGGGATAAGGGTATGACTAAGCCTGATTTCCCCAATTCTTCCGACGATGAGTTGGTTCTTTCCTCCCAGAAAGGAAACATGGAACCTTATGAAGAGCTAATCCATCGACACAGGGATAAAATTTATGCACGGGCTTTCAGTATGTTGCGCAATCCAGATGAAGCTTTGGACATCTCTCAAGAGGCGTGGGTAAAAGGCTGGCAGCGGTTAACGCAATTCCAGCGCAACTCTAGCTTTACCACCTGGATGACGCGAATCTGCATTAACCTATGCTTGGATCTTTTACGAAAGAAGCAAAGACAAAAGACCGATTCGCTTGATCAAATGGATGAAGAACCCGGTGGATTTGAGCGCAGAATGCCCATTGAGGAATATAATCCTACCGAAGGCATGGAACGCTCTGAATTACGCCAAGAAATTGACAAGGCCATGGAAAAGCTAAGTTACGAACACCGAACGGTCCTTGTCCTGCATGAATTTGAGCGGATGGAATATCGGGAAATAGCCAAATCCATGCAATGCTCGATCGGAACGGTGATGAGTCGATTATTCTATGCTAGAAGGCGACTGGCAAAAATGTTAATTTCTTTGAAGAAAGAAAGGCGAGGATAAGTCTATAAATCAGCGTATAATGAATCAGGAAGATAGACTAAAAATACAAGCTTGGCTGGACGGTGAACTTGCACCTCAGGAATCAGCAATAATAGCCAATCTGGTTGACTCAAGCCTAGAGGCTAAGTCCGTAGCTGATGAGCTTGAAACGATCCAAATACTACTAAAATCAGGCGAAAACGAGGCAAAATTAGAAGAATCTAGGACTTTTTACTGGTCTCAAATCCAACGGCAAATTGAATTTGAGGAGTCAACTGCCCTCAAAGAGCCAAATCCAACTCAAGTATTGGAGTCGCACCCTTCCGGGCAGGGAAGCTTACTACATTGGTTGCTTCCTGCGGGAAGCTTGCTCGCTATTTCGGCCCTAATACTAAATTACGATTCGGTCAGCGTGGATAATAATTCAAATGAAACACTGAATTATCCTTCCATTCATAACGAGACAACTAGCGGATTAACTGAAAATTCGACCTCTTTGCTAGAAGAGGAATCAACTAAGACTCCGGAAGTTGGAGTTTTCAGCTTCGAGGGAATTCAGGGCAATGGAAACCTCATCAGCCCTGAGGATCCCAACACTCTTCCTGAATCCATAGAAAATCCAGACCGATAAGAGCTTTTATCAATTTTTTAGAAAGCCCCGCCTTGCGGGGCTTTCTTCTTGCTCACTAGTTATTAACATGCACTCTATATTGTAGCCGCCCTCTCTCTCGGTTCAATATACAGTGTATTAGTGTTAGCTATTAATGAAAAACGTTTGTGATAAAACTCTATTTTGTCTACTTTCTCTTCTTTGGGATTTTGACCCAAATAGTAGAATTTAATAGAAAAAATGCCGAAAAAGAAGGAAGTGGCCAGCACTACTGGCGACGCGAAGTATGATGCCTCAAAAATCGACAAACTCGAAGGTCTTGAAGCTGTTCGCAAACGACCCGGAATGTATATTGGTGACCCCGATGAACGCGGGCTCCATCACTGCGTTTTCGAAGTGCTCGATAACTCAATTGACGAACATTTAGCCGGTTTCTGCGAACACATCACTGTAGCAATTCATGTAGATGGTTCTGTTAGTATTCGCGATGATGGGCGAGGGATTCCCGTAGACAAACATCCAAAATTTAAGATTCCTGCGGTTGAGCTTGTCCTCACAAACCTCCATGCCGGCGGAAAATTCGGTCAAGGGGCGTACAAATATTCGGGCGGGCTTCACGGAGTCGGAGCCAAGTGTGTTAATGCGCTATCAGAATGGTTTAAAGTTGAAGTAAGCCGTGATGGCAAGGTTCACACAATGGAGTTTGCACAGGGTAAAACCACCCGCAAACTCGAGGTGATTGGGGAAACAAAGAATACTGGTACTTATGTGGTGTTCAAGCCTGACTCTGCTATATTCACCATCACACAAGAGTTCCAGTTTAATATGCTGGCTACCCGCATGCGTGAATTAGCCTTCCTAAACCCCGGAGTCGAAATCACTTTAGTAGATGATCGAGAGGATAATAAGTCTGAGACTTTCTTTTATAGGGATGGTATTGAGCAATTCGTCCGCCAACTTGGCACCAACAAGAATGTAGTCCACTCCAAACCGATCGTAATCGCTAATAAAAATGGAGATGTATTTGTGGATATCGTTATCCAGTACAATGACAGCTATAACGATCAGATTCTTTGTTACGCGAACTCCATCCCCAATGTAGATGGAGGCGCTCATTTGACTGGCTTCCGAACTGCACTCACCAGAACTATTAATCAATACGCTAAAAACAACAATTTACTTAAGGACAAGGATCCCAGTATATCTGGTGATGATGTTCGTGAAGGGTTGGTGGCTGTTATCAGCGTAAAACTCCCTGACCCACGATTCAACTCACAGACCAAGGGGAAACTCGTTAACAATGAAATCGAGGGAGTCACCAGTAAAGCTACCTATGATGGCCTAATGCATTTTTTTGACACCAACCCTTCGATCGCCAAACAGGTCATCGATAAAGCATTAACTGCAGCTCTAGCTCGAGAAGCTGCACGCAAGGCACGTGAAACCGTGCGCAAAAGCGCCATGACCGGCGGCGGTCTACCTGGCAAGCTGGCCGACTGCTCAGACAGGGATCCAGCCAATACCGAACTGTACATTGTCGAGGGTGACTCTGCGGGCGGCTCAGCCAAACAAGGGCGCGACCGTAAATTTCAGGCTATCCTTCCGATTCGAGGCAAACTTATCAATGTTGAAAAAGCGCGCCTCGGCAAAGTCCTTGAAAATAAAGAAATAAGGACAATGATTACAGCCGTCGGCACAGGAATAAGTGGTGAAGGAATCAAGGAGGGCGAGGGCTCTTTTGACCTCGAAAAACTTCGCTATCACAAAATCATAATTATGACCGATGCGGATGTAGACGGAAGCCACATTCGAACGTTATTACTTACGTTTTTCTATCGACGTATGTATGACTTAGTTAAACATGGATACGTGTATATCGCACAACCACCCCTCTACCAAATCTCACGTAAAAAACGCGTTGAATATATAGCTGATGACAATGAACTGAACAAGATTCTCATAGATCTTGGTGCCGAGGATATCCGCCTCAAACTAAGTTCCAGAAAGACGCTTAACAACAAGCAGATGCGCGAGATACTCGAATTACTTATCACACTCGATAAGTACGCCCGATCCATCAAGCGACATGGTGGTAATTTCGCCCAATACGTCGAACAACGAAAAAAGAGCGGGGAGCTGCCGACACACCTCATAAAGGTGCGTGACGGAAATGAGGAGGCAGTCCATTATTTTCATAGTGACACAGAGTTGGCAAAATTTGCAAAAAAGAATGCTGACTTGAACCTCTTTGGTGACCCTTCCGAAGATTCCGTTAAACCTGCAAAGAATGGCACAGCGCGCCGGGCTTTGCATGTGGAGCTGCATGAAAGTAAACCAGTTCAAGATCTCCTAGGCAAACTGAGCCGAAAGGGCCTCCCTGTAGATCATTATGAAGCCCAAGATAAGCCGCTTTTTGACTTGGTTGAAGGTGATGAAGATCGGGCTCATCCTCTGTTTTCGCTTTCAGAAATTCTTAGCACCATAATTGAAATTGGTCGTCGAGGCATGCAAATTAAACGCTTTAAAGGCCTCGGGGAAATGAATCCAAAAGAACTTTTTGAAACTACGATGAACCCCGAAACACGCAAGCTTCTCCGTGTGGAATTAACTGATGTAGTGGAAGCTGAACGAATGTTCGTCGATCTCATGGGCGACGAAGTCGCGCCCCGGCGCAAATTCATAGAAGACAACGCCCTAAACGTCCGAAACCTGGATATCTAATTTCCCCAATGGCAAAGAAAAAGGGCTCTGAGGAATTGCCCGTATCTAACACTCCTCTGTTTGCAGCCAACGAAAAGATCGCTCCCATCAACGTCGCTGATGAGATTAAGAACTCATTCCTCGACTACTCGATGTCGGTCATCATCTCCCGGGCGCTTCCCGATGCCCGTGATGGGCTCAAGCCTTCGCAGCGACGCATTTTATACGCGATGCATGAACTGTCGCTATATCCACCCAAAAAACACTTTAAATGCGCCAAGATAGCCGGCGATACTAGCGGAAATTATCACCCGCACGGTGAAGCAGTTATTTACCCCACGCTCGTCAACATGGCTCAGCCTTGGTCCATGCGCGATACTCTGATTGACGGGCAGGGTAATTTTGGGAGCGTGGAGGGTGACCCTCCAGCGGCCATGCGTTACACCGAGGCGCGCCTGACTAATCTGGGGGGTTCGCTCATGTCCGACATGGACAAGGACACCGTCAATTGGGTGGCCAACTACGACGAGCGCCTCATGGAGCCGACCGTGTTCCCGGCTTCATTCCCAAACCTGCTTGTTAATGGAGGCACGGGAATCGCGGTTGGCATGGCGACTAATATGGCCCCGCATAATCTTGGTGAGGTAATCGACGGAATTTGCGCGCAGATAGACGACCCGGAAATCAACCTCAAAGGTTTGATGAAACACATCAAAGGGCCTGATTTCCCAACTGGCTGCACGGTTATAGGCCTTAAACCCGTAGAAGATTATTTCTCAACCGGCAAAGGTTCAATCAAAGTTAGAGGCAAACTAGGAGTAGAGGAGATGCGCGGCGGCAAGACACAAATTGTCGTTACCGAGATCCCGTATAACGTTAACCGAGCAACACTTGTTGAACGCATCGCTGAACTGGCTAACGAGAAAATCCTATCTGAAATTACTGCGGTGCGCGATGAGTCAGATGAGAACACTCGGGTGGTTATTGAGCTAAAACGAGATGCGGTACCCAAAGTGGTTATCAATAATCTCTACAAACACACCCAACTCGCCACCTCTTTTAGTGTTAACATGCTGGCGATTGACCACGGGCGGCCCAAGACGCTTTCGCTTAAGGATGCAATTAACTGCTATATCGAGCACCGGCGAGATGTGGTGATAAGAAGGACACGCTACGAGCTGGAAAAAGCTGAACGTCGAGCTGAAACACTGGAGGGCTATATCATAGCTCTCTCTAATCTAGATAAATTCATCAAGATTATTAGGGGATCATCAAACCGAGATGAGGCTAAAGTAAAACTGATGGCCTTTGATTTCACCAAGGCTGCTGTTGAAAAACTAGGTATCCTCATAAGAAACAAGGGACGCCTAATCAATGGACGGTATGAATTCAGTGAAGAGCAGGCTAATGCTATTCTCGAACTTCGCCTCTACCAACTCACCGGCCTAGAAATCGATAAAACACGCGCTGAATACAAGGAGTTGGTTAAAAAGATAAAGGACCTACTTGATATTCTGTCCAAGGAAGCGCGTGTGCTTACGATTATCAAAGATGAACTGAACGTCGTAAAAGAAAAATACGCAACCCCTAGACGCACTGATTTGGCTCCGGACGAAGGGGAAATGTCCATTGAGGATCTCATCGCAAATGAATCGGTGATGATAACTGTTACGCATAACGGCCTTATCAAGCGCACCAACACCAACGCCTTTAAGGCTCAGCGCCGTGGCGGCAAAGGCGTAATCGGCATGAAAACACGGAAGGCTACCACTGAGAAGGAGGTTAGTGACTTCATTGAGCACCTTTTCCCAGCCAACACTCACGACTATTTAATGTTCTTCACGAATAGTGGCCGCGTTTATGTTGAGCGGGTACATGAAATTCCCGACCTAGGCCGCGCCTCCAAAGGTCGTAGCATTGCCAATGTGCTGGAATTAAAACACAGCGAAAAGATTGCGGACGTCATCCGTGTGCAAGCCATATATGGCAAGAACAAAGAGGATCTCACATGGCAACAAGACAGGTGTATTTTCTTCACCACTCGGTCAGGGACAGTGAAAAAGACCGCCTTAAACGATTTCGCAAATGTCCGGCGCGGTGGGATTATTGCCATTAAAATTACACCTGGGGACACCTTAATTGAGGCCCGATTTACCACGGGTCACGATGACGTGGTTCTAGTGACAGCCGATGGTCAAAGCATTCGCTTTCACGAAGACGGCGTCAGAACCATGGGGCGCGCAGCTGCCGGAGTGCGTGGGATTCGACTCGGCAAAGATGACCACGTAGTTGCATTATCAATTGTCAGCGCCGATGCAACATTACTTGTTGCCGGGGAAAATGGTATTGGTAAACGAACTGTCTTTGATGATTACCGCGTACAGTCACGGGGAGGAAAGGGCATAAAAACGATGAAAATCACCAAAAAAACAGGCAAGGTTATTGGAGGGCTAACCGTTCATGATGGTGATGAAATCATGCTAATTACCGTGGGCGGACAAATGGTTCGTACTTCAGTAAGCGGCATCCGCCAAGCTGGTCGCAATACCCAAGGGGTCCGATTGGTAAATGTCGATGATAAGGACCGGTTACAGGACATTGCACCTGTGGTTTCCGCCAACCAGGAAGAGGCTGCCACCATAGATTGAAACATCCCGAGACGGGTGGTGGAGCACCTTTTTTTATTGCCCTCGATGAAGGTAATTTAACGCAATAATACTGTATGCACTAACAAGAGGCTTCTCGTTTTCCCACCATCTTGATGAGCCTTTGTTGACCCATGAGCCATCCTGCTCTTGCGCCCCCATAAGCTTAAGACCTACCTCTTTGCGCCAATCCACTTTTTTCCCGTTAGGCAAAGTGAGATTATCCGTGCCATAGATCGTAAGGGCTTTGGTCATCAGGAAGTAATAATAGAAAAGCCCCTGGGCACCCATTCCGGGATTTTCTTTCAAGGTATAGTTAGTGGCCAGCCATTTCTGAACGGCTTGAACTCTCGGATCACCTTTATCTAAATTAGCGTATGCGTAACTGAGCATTCCAGCATAGCTAATACTACCGTAACTGCGCAGAGCAGTCCGACCAGATTTACTGCCCTTAACTTCACCAGCCTGACTTTTGCCAGGGAAGTAAATCATGCCGCCTTTATTCTCAGGATCTTCACTGACCCATGGTTGTTTATTATGGGATTTGAGGTTCTGGCAATTTTGAATGAAAGAAATTGCCGCTTTCCAGTTCAAATCGTTCTTTGCTTCAGGAGAATCCTTGACCAGATGTTTGCTATAGTAAATTGCCTCCAGTGCCATAAGAGTATTATTCAGGTCACCATGAGGAAATCGATTGCCGTACCCGACCCCGCCATCCAATGGGTGGTCCGATTTACCTTTAACTCCTAAATCCCATTGTTGCCCTATAAGGTATTTTCGAGCCTTAATTATTGTCGGATTATACTTTGCGTCTTTAGATGCAAGCATAGCCATCACACACAAAGCTGTGTTGTAGTTCGCCAAGCCTTTCTCAGGAACATAGATGCTGCCATCAAGCTGGACGTGCTTAAGCATGAAATCATGACCCTTGTTAACCCAATCTGGAGTCTCTTTTGGCTTTTTAGGGTTACCGTGGTACGCTACAAGGACAAGTGCTGTCACAGCAGGGTGATCGGCATTTGTCCAGAAACCTTCAGGGTTCTGGCTTTTCTTTAATGATTCAATGCCACGATCGATCGATCGTTGCAGTTCATTCTGAAAAGAGATATCCGTCTGCCCCGTTCCGGAGAATACAAATACCATCATTACAGAAAACAATATAGCGAGTGATTTTCTCATGATAATCTAACTTATTTTAGTCGTTATTGCCTAATTCTTTGCCGTCGGCGTCCCATTGTCTCATCGAGATTGCTTCTCCATTTTCGTATGCCAGCTCTATCCTTTTCTTACCATTCGTATACCAACCAGTCTCAGTCCCAACCTGAATTCCGTGTTTATACTCTCGTTTTGAAGCCATAACGGGTTCCCCCTCTCCCTTAGCCTTGTAGTAACCCGCAATAATTCCTGTATAAGGATCATTTTCGCCCCTTTTATACCATAAGCCTTTCTCATTAAGGCCAACTACATTACCTTTTCCATCCCGGCGCTCCATTTCCATTAGAGTCGCAATCGGTGGTTTCTTCTCAAGTTTGGCAGTCTTTCCCAAGACCTGCACTACCTCTTTTGCCTGCCCAGAGTCAGATGCATCATTTTGAGGCGCGTTCTCAGCAGGTGCGCAGCCCATCAGAATTGCCCATAAGACTGAAATTGAAGCTAAAAAAATGGCGCTTTTCATATAAAGCCTAATTCTAAGAGTAACGAAACCGGTGATAGGTTACTTTATTTTTTAATTACACGAATAACTAGCGTCCCATTACTGTCTAGAGAGGGCAACCCTTTGCGATGGGGGCGCCACATGTCATCGTCTTCACGACCGGCCCGCGGGTTGTTGAATTGTGCTGAATTGTCAGTAATCAAAGAGACGATTGATCCGTCCCGTTGCGCAAGAAAAGAACCGTCAAACATTCGGGAGCCATTAAAAATGAATGGCCCTTCTTTTACCGGTTTTTTGTCTGCACGAGATATAAACTTTTCGAGCCTAGATTTCTTTTTCTTATCGCCAACCTTCCATTGCAATTCCATTTCGACAGGCTCACCTGGGATAGTCTTTCCTGCATCTTCTGGGATAAGTTTTCCATTGCTTCCTTTGCAGTTGATCAACAGCATTGCAACTTGGAGGTGAAATGGCTCTGCACTTGTAACCAGAAGACTCTCGTGAGTCTTTCCTTTTCCTGTGACAACCAAGTACTCCATCGGTCCTTCATTCATGTTCACAATAACAGGAAGCGAAATTTCACGCTTCTCTTTATTGAGGCGAACGGTTCCGACCTGAAATATACCTGGACTGACCTCTTTAATGTCGGGTTTTTTGGGCGGCTCAACCTTTAGCGGGTTCTTGTCTTGCCCGTGGAGTCCATAAGCAATAACTAAAATGCCGGTAATACTCGTTATCTTCATAAGGATGGCCCGAACCATGCACAACAAATTACCATTGCGCTACAAAATTCCGCTGGTTTTTAATGGCATAAAACCTCAGGTTTTGCCATGGACATATCTGAGACGATCACTTCTCTCAATTCTCTAGCCCGGAACATCTGGTGGACATGGAATCAGGATGCTCGAGGGATATTCGGAGAACTCTCCCCTAGGACTTGGCAGAATGTTTATCATAATCCAGTAGCCATTTTAAGGGAAGTATCAGGAATAGAATTACGAACACGCCTACTTGAACCAGAATATGCCAAAAGAGTAGCAATCGTGCTGGATGAGTTCCAAGAATATATCAATTCTGACGACACTTGGGTTAGCCGTGAAGATTCTGATTTAGGCGAAAAGCCGATCGCGTACTTTTCCGCAGAATTTGGCCTACATGAAACCTTGCCTATTGCCGCTGGCGGCCTTGGAGTTTTGGCCGGAGATCACATCAAAAGCGCAAGTGACCTTGGACTTAATTTTTGCGGTATCACTTTGTTTTACAGAGAGGGATATTTCCAGCAGACAATCAATCAAGATAATTGGCAAACCGAATACTACAATCAACTTAACCCACAGAATCTTCCCATGGATCCGGTTTTGGATGAAAAAGGAGAGCCTTTAATCTGCAGTGTTGATATCGCAACTGACACAGTTCGTTATCGATCTTGGAGAATAAATGTAGGCCGCTGTCCGCTGTATCTATTGGATGCCAATCTCCCGGAAAACCCAGCTCATTATCGCGATTTAACATTACGCGTATACGGAGGCGATAGCGCTACTCGAATCCAGCAGGAAATTCTGCTTGGCGTCGGTGGAGTTAAGCTTTTGAGGGCTCTGGGGGAACAGCCGAGGGTATTCCACATGAATGAAGGTCATGCTGCTTTTCTGGCTTTAGAACTCATTAGAGAAAAAATGGCAGATGATATATCATTTGACATAGCACTGGATACAACGCGCCAGGAATGCATATTTACAACACACACTCCGGTGCCTGCTGGCCACGACCGATTCAATCCTGAGCTTATGAGGTATGCTTTAAATCGGTATGAAAAACATCTCAACCTTTCCCACGCACAGTTGATGGCATTGGGCCGACTGAATCCAGATGATGAAGATGAAACCTTTTGCATGACTGTCTTGGCATTAAACACCAGCCGCGCGGCTAACGGTGTCAGCGAACTTCATGGATCGGTGAGTCGCAGTATGTGGCAGGATAAATATGATGTATCGGTGGAGGAAGTACCCATTGGACATGTAACTAATGGCATTCATCTCCTTGGCTGGATGAGTCGATCAGCACGAGATTTCTGGCAGCCGCGTCTAACGAATGGAGCTGGATTCTACGAAGAAATCAACAGCCGTGAATTCTGGTCTAAAGCAGAAGACCCCGATTTTATTTCCGACGAAGAACTGTGGGCCCTAAGATATCGTCTCCGGCGCGAGCTAATTGATTTCACCCGAAGCCGCCTGATTGACGTTCCCAAAGCCAGGGAAGGAGATTTTATTAACTATGACCACCTATTGGGCGCGGACACCCTTACTATTGGCTTTGCCCGGCGCTTTGCCACCTACAAGCGTGCCCCCCTCATTTTTGACCAGTTTGAAAAAGTCGCAAAACTCGCCAATGATGCAGAGCGGCCAATCCAATTCATTTTTGCGGGCAAAGCTCATCCAGCAGATGACGAAGGTAAACGCTTCATCCAGAAGATAGCCCACCTGTCTAAACAAAGCGAATTAGCCGGCCATCTTGTTTTTATAGAGAACTACGATATTCAGATTGGCCGCACACTAGTCGGAGGGTGCGACGTATGGCTTAATAACCCTAGAAGACCTTTGGAGGCTAGCGGCACAAGTGGAATGAAAACGGCCGCCCATGGCGGCTTGAATTGCAGTATTATGGACGGCTGGTGGCGTGAGGTTTTTGATGGTGATAACGGCTTTTCCATCGGAGGCGACGAACACTCTGAAAACATAGAGAAACAAGACCAGATAGATAGCCAGAATCTGTTCCGCGTGCTCTCTGAAGAAGTAATCCCAACTTTTTATAATCGAGATGCATCTGGAATACCACGAGCTTGGATCAAAAAAATGCGCCACGCGATGGCAACGATAACCCCGCAATATAACACATGGCGGATGGTTCAGGATTATTCTCTTAAATATTACCAGTCTTAGTAGCGTGCGCCGGCCAGTTTCAATATTGTCTCCTGGTGACCTGCAGGAATGGTTATATTCGGTAGGAGAGCTTAATTATAGGTCACAGCAAATAATTAAATGGGTACACCAAGGGCAAGTAGCAGGATGGAGCCAAATGTCTAATTTACCCGCTTCACTTCAAGAACTTCTAGCCACTAATTTTATTTTTAGCACTGTAAATATCGAGCGAGAGCAGGGTCGCCTTCAAACAACACAAAAATTCCTTTGGCGACTAGAGGACGATCAACTTGTTGAAAGTGTGCTTATCCCGGCAAACACATCCCTTTACGGGGAAACCAGCGACCGATATACACTTTGCGTGTCCACACAAGTCGGATGCGCATATGGTTGTAGATTTTGCGCGAGTGGGCTCGAAGGCTTTAAGCGAAATCTAAAGCCTGCAGAGATCGTGGACCAAGTGCTCTCTGTGGAACGCATGCAACGAGGCCAACGCGGGAATCATAGCCGCTTGATAACAAATCTTGTAATCATGGGAATGGGTGAACCTCTGGCAAACTACTCCAATCTCATGTCCGCGCTGGAGATTCTCAATGCTCAGTGGGGCGCAAATATTGGGGCACGTAAGATTACAATTTCCACAAGTGGACTAGCGCCACAAATACGTAAACTAGCGAAGGAGCCCCATCAATACCGGCTAGCCGTAAGCCTGCATGGCGCCACAGATGAAATTCGCAACAAGCTTATGCCTGTTAACAAGAAGTATCCTCTGAGTAAACTGATCGCAGCAATTGAAGAGTATCAATCTTCAAAGAATGGGATGATTACTCTCGAGTATATTCTTATAGCTGGCCTTAATGACAATCTCAGCCAAGCACTTGCTCTAGGAGAAATTGCGAAACGCCTCCGGGCAAAATTAAATTTGATTCCGTACAATGAAGTCGACGAATTCCAATGGGAGCGCCCAAGACAATCTGCCCAAGATGCTTTCCTGAACAAACTAATAAAACTCGGCGTACCGGCAACACTACGCCGTGAAAAAGGGCATGATATCGATGCAGCATGTGGCCAGTTAAGGCTACGGACTGAAAAGGAATTGGATGCGAATCGAAGCTGAGTTAAATGGCCAACCATGATTGCACTACTTGATTATGGCGCGGGCAATGTCCGCAGTGTCCACAAGGCATTGATTGCAGCTGGAGGTGATGTTCAACTAGTAAGCACACCTGACAAAGTTATGTTGGCTGATGCGGTTGTCCTTCCGGGCGTAGGCGCGTTTGACGACTGCATTAACGCCATGCAATGCCAGGAACTTTTGGAGGCGACCCGTGAATTCATCGCTTCAGGAAAACCATTTCTTGGGATCTGCGTCGGCTATCAGGCACTCTTTGAAAAAAGCGAGGAATTTAACTCCTGTTCTCCAGGAATGGGAGTGTTTCAGGGAACAGTAGTGCGATTTAGCGATGCCAAGTTAAAAATCCCTCAAATCGGATGGAATCAAGTGAATATCCAAAAGCAAAATTGCCCCATATTCAGAGGAATTGACTCAGGCAGCCATTTTTATTTTGTGCATAGTTATTTTCCGGAACCAAGAGATCCATCTATTGTCGCATCCCATACAACTTATGGAGTCGAGTTCTCCTCTGCGGTTTGGAAGGACAACGTTTTTGCCACTCAGTTCCACCCAGAAAAAAGCCAAAAAGCTGGGATAAAGCTGCTGGTTAATTTTGTTAATTTGATATAGTCACCTGTAACCCTTGCATCCATGTGTCGCCTATTGATACAGTCTGGGCACAACCCTTATTAGTATGGCTTACGAATTACCAGATTTACCGTACGCGCATAACGCGCTTGAACCTCACATTGATGCACAAACCATGGAGATTCATCATGGGAAACATCACGCAACCTACATCGCCAAGCTGAATGCTGCCCTAGAAGGCCACGATGATTTAGCTGGAAAATCTATCGAGGAACTAGTCAGCGACCTTAATTCACTTCCAAAGGACATCCAGGGAGCTGTACGCAACAACGGCGGTGGCCACGCAAACCATACACTCTTCTGGGACATTATGAGCCCTGGCGGAGGGGGCGAGCCTTCCGGAATCCTAGCCGAGGCTATCGGGTCTGAACTAGGTGGTTTTGATGCGTTCAAGGATGCCTTTGAGGCAGCAGGAGCCACCCGTTTCGGTAGCGGATGGGCATGGCTTTGTGTAAAAGGTGACGGCAGCCTATGTGTTTGCAGCACGCCCAACCAGGACACCCCTTTAATGGAAGGTCGTACGCCTATTCTGGGTTGCGATGTATGGGAGCACGCCTATTATCTCAAATACCAGAATCGTCGCCCCGATTATCTGAAGGCGTTTTGGAGCGTGGTAAACTGGGACACAGTTGGATCCAACTATGAAGGAGCCAAGAGCTAAACCTTCACAACAGAATGCGTATTTCTTCGCCTTGTCTCGCTTGATTTGATGCATTGTTAGCGCTTTACCGCCTCGGGCTTCGGACGTTCCCGATATTTTTCATATAGTCTCGTATGCCGGCTTTGAAGACTGACCTCTTTTCCTTTGACCCACATAAACTTCACGTTCGACCGTATGTCAAATATATCACCATCTACAGCAATGAATGTCGCCTCCTTTCCCGGAGTCAATGAACCAAGTGTTTTTCCTACCCCAAGGATTTGGGCCGGATTCAGAGTGATGCTTTTCAACGCATCATCTCTAGGAAGTCCGTAGGCCATCGAGCGAGCGGCAGCATACACTATGTTTCGTATTTCAGTTGCCCCCCAGTTACCCATACGAACGCTATGGGCAACTTTTACTCCTGCCTTATTAAGGATGCCCGCTGCCTTGAAATTTGCATCATGTCCGTCAGTATCTCTCTGTGGCAGGCGAAAGACATTGTCTAAAATGACCGGAACCTTTTCCTTGGCCAACTGATCTGCGACCCGCCAGGCATCCAAGCCGGATGCGATGATTATTTTATAGCTTCTTTTGGCTGCCCATTTTAACGCGCTTGTAATCTGGCGCTCGTAATTTGCGTGAATCATTATTGGGTGTTTGCCATTAACCGCTGGCAGCATAGCTTCCCATGCGGGTACAATTTCCAATTGTTTGTCCGCCTTCCGAGCCTTGGCGTACGCTTCTGCCTGATCGAAGAAGCGATCTATCTCTTTTAGTTTTTTCTCCCTTTGCCGGGCTTGGTCCTTCGGTGACTTGTATTTGTCAGGGTCACGCAAAGATTCCTTCGGCCTAGTGTTTATGGACAAGGTCGGCCACCAGATGTGAAGAGCTGCCCGCGCTTTCACTGTCATATCCTCAACTCCCCAGCCTGATGTTTTAATTAGACCTGAGGTTCCATTAACAACACCACCCATTGGCGCAACTAAAACATGAGTAAACCCATTAGCCCGAGCTACAGGAATAAGCTCGGAGTCAGGATTAACTGAAACCCACGCTTCCACGTCGGGTGTAAAATCACCGACCTCAGTGGTATCTTGCGTCGCGCGCACCGCATTAATTTCAGTCAGTCCCAGAGATGTGGCTGCGGCAATTAGCCCGGGATAGAGTTGGAGCTTTCCGAGGTCTACATTCCGCGCTCCCCCAGGGTGGTTTATATTAGTTCCAACCTCCAAAATCTCGCCATCTTTCACGAGCATTTGACCATCCTTTATACTCACTTGATCAGCCGTGTGAATCATAGCACACTTATAGAGAACGAGCTCTGCCTGAGCCGCTAGAGCAACGCCAAATAACAGTATCAATTCTTTCACGGCTGTCCCTTTCTGCACTGATAACAGTTGTTTAAAGAATGCGATTTTTCCATCGCTCGACGAAAGAAAGCCTCTCGTGCGGAGGCACTGGCCTCTTCCTTGCCCTCATTTTTCCTGGCCTTCAACAAAAGGTTCGTACGCTCAAGAGCGATTGATTTAGCGCGCTTTGTGTCATGGGTACGGCTATAGTATTGGCTGCCTTCTATCCAGGTTTCCTCGCAAAGGGTTTGCGTGCTCAGTGGGTGCCCTGTCCAAACAACAAAATCCGCGTGTTTACCTGCCTCGAGAGATCCTACCCATTTATCTATCTTGAGCTGTTTAGCTGGATTAATGGTCACAAATTTTAAGGCCTCCTCTTCAGTAGTACCACCATACTTAACGGCCTTAGCCGCCTCTAGGTTCATGCGACGCGCTAAATCTGATGAATCCGAATTAAAACTAACCACTGCTCCCCGTTCTTGAAGCAATGACCCGTTGTAAGGAATAGCATCATATACCTCAAATTTGTAAGCCCACCAATCCGAAAAGCTTGAAGCGCCTGCTCCATGAGCTGCGATTTCATCAGCTATCTTGTAGCCCTCCAATACGTGCTGCAAAGTGCCAACCCGAACACCAAAGCGCTCCATTGTGCGAAGAAAAACAAGCATCTCATCCTGCCGGTAAGAATGACAATGAATAAGGCGTTCTCCATTTATTATTTGACTCAACGCCTCCAATTCAAGATTGCGACGAACAGGAGGTGACTCTTCAGCTTTTCGACTCAAGAGCGCAACGTACTGGCGGGCTGCCGTAAATCGATTAATGAAAAATGTCTTCACTCCCATACGTGTTTGAGGGAAACGAGTTTTCTTTTCATCACCCCAGTTTGACTGTTTCACGTTCTCCCCCAAGGCAAATTTAATCCCGGGCGGGGCTTCCTTGAATATTAGGTCATCAGGTAGTTCTCCGTGACGTAACTTAATAACAGCATTCTGGCCCCCAATAGGATTGGCTGAACCATGGAGAAGGTTAGCGGTGGTAAGCCCGCCGGCCAACTGGCGATATATATTTTCAGTCTCAGAATTAACTACATCAGAAATTCGCACCATGGCCGAAGAGGGCAGGGTGCCCTCATTGACACCTCCAAGAATCATGCTGTGACTGTGGCAATCAATTAATCCAGGAGTAATATGCTTTCCCGTTCCATCAATCAAAAGCGTGTCGGGAGTAAGGTTTGGGCCAATAACATCGCCAATTGCGCTTATTCGACCATTTGTGATTCGAATACTAGAATTAGTGATCACACCTGCTGGACCACAGGTCCATATCGTCGCATTTCGAATAACAATGGTATCAGGTCTTTTAAGTGGACCGCGGTAGTTGCCCGGAGCTTTCGCCACTCGAGCCTTGTCTTTCTTTTTAGATAGATCGGATCGCCCTTTCTTTCCCTTGCCTGACTTCGGCTTATCAATTGGGTAGTTCCGGCCTTCAATCCATACTGATGAGACTGGATTGTCAGGATCAAACCAGCTCCCCCCCTCCACTATTGTCAAATTAGCTATTCGACCTTTTTCTATTGTACCTAGAAAATCTGAGGACCCTGTCAGCTTAGCGGGTACTGTGGTCAAACCGGCGAGGGCGTCTTCCTCCTTTAATCCACGATCAATGGCGTGACGAATATTTTTACGGAAATCCGCGTGATCTGAAAGGCCGTGCAACGTAAGGGCCACATCCCTGCTGCCTGCCGTTATAAGTGACGGAACTTCAGGGGCCCAATCCCATGAACGCAATTCATCCAAAGACACCTCCTTCCAATCCTCTTCGTCAGGCAATTCAGGAACTGCTGGAAAATTAACCGGCACAATGAAAGGGAAATTAACCTTTGTTAAAATATCAGGACGGCGCCATTCGTGGCCTGTTGCCACAATCACCGGAACTATACCTAGCTCTTCAGCCAACTTTGCTGTTCGTGAAATCATGAGCACGCTACCAGGTTCTACGACCGCTAATTGTTTTTTCTCCACCCCAATGACTTGAGTCATAGACTGCAGGGCAGGGTTATATTCCGACCGGATTCCTCCGGGGTTTTTAGACGACCATGTTTGCATTCGAATATAATGTTGAGTATCAAACGTCGTCTGGCGAATCACCGCAATCACGCCCATCAATGACTTGGGATATTCTTTACCAGGTTCAAATGCTAAATGCTGTGTTGTTTTGGGTATCAGTATTAGGTCATTCGGATCTCCATCCCCAAGTAGGGCAAGAGCGCCACTTCCACGAATAATCCCGTCAGTTGGTATAAAATTTGCCGCTGTGAAACCCAGTTGCCGGAGTTTTGAAAACACTTCCTGATCCGGTGTAAATGTGTCAGATACTTTATGATGAGGCTGGACCTCGGCAATTTCGTAACCAGGGCCCTTTTTACCCATGTCCTCTTTGGTAGTGGGAAGACCTTTAAAATTAACGCCTGCTCTAGCATCGATTGGAGTTACCCAGCGATTCGAGACAGGCCTAGCCTTCTCGCCGGATGAAATATACGGCTCAACGAAACCCGCATAGACGGTTTTGCCCTTAAGATCCCACACCCGATAGCCTTCTGGAATTACAGAATTTTCCTTGGATAATACGTTTTCAATACGACCAGTCTTAATTAAAATTGTTGCACCTTCTGAAACCAAACCAGGCTTGATGAAAACCCGGCCCCCGGTTAGAGCGTGTATTCCCAAAGCCTCGGGGCGAACCCCTGGCGGGCGTATTTCTGCAGCCATCAAGCCGCTTTCCAACAGCAGAAGCCCCAATGCCCAAGTAACAGTTGCATGCATGAACCCAACGGTAAAACGGAGTAACTTTAAGAGCAACGGATTTGTTTGCTGAGAACGGAACACTTGTGTAGCTTCTGGTTATAGAATGGGTGCCAGCGATACATTTCGACTCGGGATATTAGGCTCGGGCAACGGGAGCAATTTCATAGCCATTGCTGAAGCAATAGAACGAGGTGAAGTTCCCGCAAAAATTGCTTTAGTTTTAAGCGATTCCAAGGAAGCTGAGATTTTGTGCCATGCAAACAGGATGGGAATAGCGACACGCTTCATTGATCCAGGTAATTACCGCACTAAAATGGATGAAGATGCAGAAAAAACATATGTAAACGCCCTGCAAGAGGCAGGTGTAAACTTGGTTGTTATGGCTGGTTTTATGCGAATACTGAAAGGAGAATTTCTAAAATGTTTTACCGGAAAAGTAGTGAATATTCATCCATCGCTCTTGCCTTCCTTCCCGGGGCTTGAAGCATGGCAACAAGCGTTGGATTACGGAGTAAAACACACAGGCGCTACCGTCCATTTCGTGGAGCAAGGAATTGATTCAGGCGCCATCATAGCCCAAGAAACTGTCCCGATTCTTGATAACGATACCTCAGAGGAACTTTTAGATAGAATCCATCAGGCAGAATATCGTATTTACCCCAAGGCAATCGCAGACATCGCACGTGGGGACATCACACTAAAAGGGAGACGCACGCACCGCTTAACGGCGTAAACTGAGAAAAAATGAGAATTGATTCGCATTTCATGAGATACAATGGCAAACCAACCGGCTCGCGCTGAATGATACACGTGACAGGGTTCTTTTCCCGCATGAGCCGAAACAAAAATAAATTGAAATTTGGCCTACCGAAAGGAAGCCTACAAGATGCAACCGTTGAGAAACTGGCCAAGGCCGGCTGGAACGTAAGCGTCAGCAGTCGCTCCTACATACCTTACGTGGATGATGAAGAGTTGAATATCCGGACGATTCGGGCTCAGGAAATGAGTATTTATGTTGAACGCGGATACCTTGATTGTGGAATAACTGGTCTGGACTGGATTCAAGAGAACAACTCTAAGGTCGTGGAAGTCGGAGAATTCCTGTTCAGTAAGTCAACACGTCGGCCAGCACGGTGGGTTCTTGCAGTTCCTGAGAAGTCGAAGATTAAGTCCGTTAAAGACCTCGAAGGCAAACTCATTGCCACCGAAGTTGTCGGAATGACTAAACGCTGGCTAAAGAAGAATAAGGTCAGGGCAGATGTTGAGTTTTCCTGGGGAGCCACCGAGGTTAAGGCACATGAACTTGTCGACGCAATAGTTGAAGTCACTGAAACTGGCAACAGCTTGCGAGCAAACAATCTCCGCATTGTGGAAGAGCTCATGAGCAGCACGCCTCGCCTCATCGCCAACAAGACGTCGTGGAAAAACGAATGGAAGAGGAATAAAATTGAGACTATGGCTATGCTGCTGCGAGGAGCAATTGATGCGGAAACCAAGGTAGGCCTCAAGCTGAATATCAAACAATCCAACTTGGGCGCACTCCTCGAAACACTGCCTTCACTTCGTAATCCAACAGTCAATCAGCTTGCCCAAAAGGGGTGGGTTGCAGTCGACACTGTTATCGACGAGCACGTTGTCAGGGAAATCATACCTGAACTCAAGGCATCAGGTGCCGAAGGGATTGTGGAATACCCTTTAAATAAGATTGTTTATTAGACTCTCACAGAAGAAAACATAACGAACACATGGGATCATTAAAGAAACGGCGTAAGGCCAAAATCAACAAACACAAGCGTCGAAAAGCTTCACGGGCAAACCGCCACAAGAAACGCAAGCGGTAGGTGCTCCGGACACCGTTGTGTCCGTAATTTGCGCTTCCCCATTCATGTGGTATGTGCCCAAATAGCGGGGCTCATGAGGAAAGTATTCGTTTACGCAATTTTTTTCGTTGCAATGGCTGTAGTGACCACGGCCTCCCCAGGGTGTGCCGTGCCAACCGATCGCCCTCCGCACGAAACTGCAGGCCCAGCACTTGAGCAAGCCGGCGTTCTTAAGCCAGCGTTTAATAAGCCTGATAGCAAACCTAAAAAGGCGGAACCAACACCTGATCAAAAAGCAGAGGCTGAAGAAGCCAAAATGGAACGGCAAATCCGTTCCATGGCACATTACGCAGCTGCAACTGCCCACAGGGAGCGTGGCGAGGAACTGGAAGCTTTAAACGAATACTACCAGTCTGCGCTTGCCGACCCATCCAACCAAAAAGTAATGATGGAGGTAGTTCAGATGCTCGTGGCTGCGCGCCAACGAGATAAAGCATTCAAACTGCTGGTTGAAGCCACCAAGAATCCTGCAGCGCCAGCCGATTTACACGCCCTGCTTGCTGCGACATACCTGGAAAAAAAGAATCCCGAGCTGGCAAAGGTTGCAGCAAATCATGCAATCAAAAAATCCCCCAAATCAATCGTTGGCTACAAGTCGTTAATGCAGGTCTTTCGCTATGAAATGCAAACCGGGGCGAAAAGAGCGAAGCAAATACGGGAGGTTCTCGACCAAGCAATGGCCCAAAAGGACGCCACGATCCCATTTCAAATTGGGCTAGCTTTGATGATGGCAGAATACCTTTCCATCGACAAAGAATCATCCAAAGAACTGGAACCTAAAATCCGCAAAATGCTTGATAACGCCTGGGCCAGCAAACCAAAGAAACCAGTCGAGTTAGAGCAAATTGCGCGTGGGTATCGATTAGCCGGTGCGCATAAACAGGCCGCGGAAGCTATGGAATCTCTTTTAAAGATCCTCCCGGATAATCCCATGGTGTTATTAGAGACCGCGAGAGAACACGCCATGGGAGGAGACATGGATCAAGCCAAATTACATTTGGATGTGATGACTAAAAAGTTTCCGCGTGTCTGGCAAGGACATCAATTGCGTGCGGCTATTGCAATGGATCAGGAGGAATACCCCCTAGCAGTTAAACATTACCGGGAAGTGATTAAACTAAATCGCAGACTTGAATCAGTTCATTATGATTTGGTATCCGCGCTTTTGGCTGACGAAAAAGTCGAGGAAGCACGTGATGCGTTGAGAAATGCAAAATCACGATTTAAGGCCAATTTCATGCAGCCCTACTTCTCGGCCATGATTCATTTGGAGAAAAAGGAATACCTTGAAGCTCACGAGGAATTATTGGATGCCGAGGGTCTAGCGAGAAAGGCTGAGCCTGATCGCCTTACCCACATATTATATTTTCAACTTGGATCTACTGCCGAAAGAGCCAAGAAGTACGAAGAAGCTGAAAAATATTTCAGGCAATCCATTAAACTTAAGCCCGACTATGCTACCGCATTAAATTACCTAGGCTATATGTGGGCCGACCGAAATGAAAACCTTAAAGAAGCCGAAGAGTTTATAAGACGAGCATTAAAGGTAACTCCTGATAACTCCGCCTACATGGACAGTTTAGCCTGGGTCTATTACAGGCGCGGTGAACTTAAAGATGCACTTGAGTGGCAATTAAAAGCCCTAAAGGGAACTGAAGAGCCAGATCCCGAGATTTTGTTGCATTTGGGAATGATATACGCCGCCCTCAAGGACAAGAAACGTGCGCGTAAATATATCTTAGAAGCTTCAAAAATAGAAGATACTGAAGCAGATGTTAAGGCCAAAATTAAGGCGGAACTGAAAAAACTGGATTGAGAAGTTGACCCGCATTACCGCTGCCGGCGACCCTAATAAATTTTTACCTTCCAAGGGGTTGATTCTATCAGCAGATATTGTATAAATCCCGCCCGCGTTTTGCGGAAAGGTGCAAAGACATCATTAATAATTAAAAATGATTAAAGCGAATAATCTTCGTAAAACATTCGGTGAAAATGTCGCCGTAGATAATTTAAGTTTCGAGGTGCAAAAGGGCGAGGTCTTGGGCTTTCTTGGTCCTAACGGAGCCGGCAAATCCACTACCATGAGGATGATTACTGGCTACATTATGCCTGATAGCGGGGACGCCACAATTGGTGAACACAGTATCCTTCAGAGCCCTGAGGCCGCAAAATCACTAATCGGATACCTTCCAGAAAATGCACCTTCCTATCCGGAGATGACGGTGCAAGGCTTCCTTCGCTTTGCCGCCGAGGTCAGAGGCATGGATGGGGCAGAACGCGATAAGGCCGTAGACCACTCAATGGATTTATGTTTTCTGCAGCCGGTACGCCTGCAATCGATTGACACACTCTCAAAAGGATATACCCACCGCACCTGTCTGGCACAGGCACTCTTGCATGATCCGGAGGTGCTTATTCTGGATGAGCCCACAGACGGCCTGGACCCAAACCAGAAACATGAAGCCCGGCAACTAATCAAACGTTTGGGTGAAACAAAAGCAATTGTCTTTTCCACCCACATACTTGAAGAGGTGGACGCGGCCTGCACACGCGCCATCATCATCGATCAGGGCAGGATTGTTGCCAATGGCACACCCAAGGAGCTCATCGCACAAAGCCCCACCGACAAACTAGACGACCTCTTTCGCAACCTAACCATGCCAGACACCAAACAACAGGAGGCAGCATAAATGAACTCCAGTCCACTCCGAAATGTATTGGTCGTCGCCAAACGCGAATTTAGCGCCTACTTCACGTCTCCAGTAGCCTATGTGTTTCTGGTTATCTTTTTACTGCTCTCCGGGTTCTTCACCTTTATGGTTGGTCAGGATTTCTTCGCCCGAAACGAGGCTTCTCTGGGATCCTTTTTCCTTTGGCACCCGTGGCTGTATCTATTTTTAGTTCCCGCCATTGCCATGCGCCTCTGGTCTGAGGAAAAACGCACCGGCACCCTTGAATTACTTTTAACCCTGCCGATCACAACAAACCAAGCGGTTATAGGGAAATTCTTGGCTTCCTGGGCATTCTTAGTTGTGGGTTTGATTCTAACTTTTCCTATTTGGTTAACTCCAAACTTTCTAGGATCACCTGATAACGGAGCCATTCTTTGCGCTTATATCGGGAGTGCTCTCATGGCAGGCGCCTATCTTGGAATAGGATGCATGACCTCAGCACTCACCCGAAATCAGGTCATCAGTTTTGTAATTTCAGTAATTCTATGCTTATTCACCATTCTAGCAGGGTTCCCACCGGTAACTGACTTCATGCAGGGGCTTTTCCCTGGTAATGAATTCATAGTTGACCTCGTTTCAAGCTTCAGTGTTATGACTCATTTTGAAGCTATTCAAAGAGGAGTAGTCCATTTACGTGATTTCCTTTTCTTTGTTTCTGTCATTGTTTTCACCTTGGCAGCTACTACTGTGATTATCCGGGGAGGGCAGGAGAACAAACCTGCTCAAGCATTTGGTTTTGCTGGCGCTCAAATTGCCATTCTGGCTCTAATCCTTGTTACTGTTAACCTGCTGGCTGGGTCAATTAGCGGCAAATGGGATCTCACTGAAAATAAAATACACACGCTCTCTCAAGGCAGTAAAAACATCCTTAGCCGAGTTGCTGAAGGACGTGGAAATGATAAGGACGCTTTCAAGATTGATGCCCGTCTCTATTTCACCAAGGGTGATGAACGCATTAGTCCCTTTGTTCGCCAATACGCAGCTCGGGTAAAAGAACTACTCAATGAGTATGAAGCTGCCAGTAAAGGCTCCATTGTTTTCAACGAAATCAACCCGCAACCCGACACTGATGAAGAGGATCTAGCCAGGCAGGATAATATCACACGAATGCAAATCGGTTTGGAGGAGTTTGCCTACATCGGCCTCACCTTGAGTTACGCCGACAAATCCGAAATGATCAGCCTTCTGGAGCAGGGACCTGGGGGCAGACCAGGAGGGCTTCGACCTGAAGCAATGCTCGAGTACGATATTTCCTCCGCCATAACGCGCCTACTTAAGGATGAAAGCAAGGCCCCCACCATTGGGATTATGTCGCCTCTACAAATTAACGGTGGTTTCCCGCCAAATCTCCCTCCTCAAATGATGAGAGGGCAACGTCCGGCTCCCCCCTGGTTACTCATGCGGCAGCTCCAAGCCAGCTACGGTCGGGACAATATCCAAACCATAGACATGAACGTCCCCGCGATCGCCGATGACATCGATTTACTTATTGTCATCCACCCGAAGAGTATCAGCGAGAAGGCGCAATTTGCCCTTGATCAGTACGTTCTTGGTGGAGGTAAGGTTGCCGCTTTTTTGGACCCGAATCATGCCCTTGACCAAGGGCCCATGGGGGGGTTTTCCCCACCCACCGGCAGCAGTTCTAATCTAGACAAATTACTCCCATCATGGGGCATTAATTTTACAGACAACAAAGTGGTCGCTGATACTGCCTTTGCCCTGCGCCCCCCTCAAAGTGGCGGTTCCTGGCTAACTGCCCTTGATATTCAAACTGAAGGGCAAAATCAGAATGATCCAATTCTGCAACAACTGGGACCATTAGTCGGCATACATTTCGGGGCCTTCAGAATAGAAACAGCTCAGGATGGTGGGGCCCGACCTGAAGTTACAACTTTGCTACACAGCACAACAAACTCAGCACTCATTGACGTCAGTTCAACAAAGGGACTACTGCCTTTACCCTCATTTCAACAATCCCAGGCCGCAATCACTAAAACCTTTAGCGCAACCAGCGGCACTAACATACTAGCCCTCAAATTAACGGGTGGATTTAAAACTGCTTTCCCGAAGGGGGACCCCGAAAGACCGGCCCCTTCGGAAGACGCAAATTCAACCCAACCTGAGATCCCGGATAATTCACTCAAGACAGTTAAGAAGGATGTGAGCCCGGTTGTCGTTTTAGTCGGCGATGTGGATTTTCTCCACGACACCAACCAGCAGCTGGATCAATTCCGAGGCTTTCGAAATAGTAACATGAACTTTGTTTTGAATCTGGTCGATTATCTTACCGGCGATGAAGACCTAATTAGGATACGTAGCCTTACCAACCGAAGTCGTCCTTTGAAAAAACTTAATGAGATGAAAGAAGCAGCCACTGCTCAAATCCGGAAGGAACTTGAAAAGACCGAACAAGAACTGGAGGATGCAGAAACAAAAGTTCAAGATGTAGCCAACAAACTTCAAGATCAGTTACGCAACGCAATTCAATCAGGCCAATCAGGTGTGATTCGCCTTCAAGTCTCAGAGGAGGATAGGAAGAAGCTGGAATCCAGCCAGGCAGAAGCTGAAGAAGCCAGAGACCGGGCGCAAAAAACGGTCCGACGAATTAAAAAGCAGAGGCGCGAAGCTGAGAATTCTCTCTTGAATCGAATCAAATGGTATAGCACAGCCGGAATGCCTTTTTTGGTAACTGTATTTGGAATTGGACTAGCTGTAAGAAACCGTAAACGTACTGCTGCGAAATGAAACCTGATAGATCAAAAAAAATCGTTGGACCGGCAATTGTATTGGCAATCCTTGGCGTTATTTATTTAATGACCGCAGGAAAGAGTAGCACTGCTTCCATTGTTATAGGAAAAGAACCCTTGGCCGAGCTGCCTTTCAGCAAAATTAACGCAATAGTAATTACGGCCAACAAAAGCGAAGCCAAGGACACCCTTACCTTAAATCGAGCCGACGAAGGGTGGGTTGTGGTTAACCGGGAAGCATACCCGGCAGATGCGGAACGAATTGAAAAATTTGTCAGTGAATTTAAAGACATGAAGGTGCTCAGAGAGCTAAGTGCCGCAAGCGATCAATTAGGCCGCATCGGCCTAATTGATCCGGGCGCAGCATCTGAAAATTCTGCCACTCGAATCACCCTTCAGGATAAGGAGGGCAAAGCCCTGCATACACTCCATCTAGGCAAGGAGCTTTCTGCACCAGGCTCAGATAACCAAAACTCCCCAATGGGAGGAGGCGGGTTTCCTGACCGACGTTTCGTGATGATAGACAGCGACCGGAGCAAGATCACCGTAGTTGACCAAACTTTCAGCAATGCCAACACCACGCCCAGCGACTGGTTAAATAAGGATTTCATCAAGGTTGAGAAAGCCAACAGCATTGAAGTGAAATACCCCGGCGGAGAATCAACTAATTCTTGGAAAATTACCAAATCCAGCGACGTCGCCGAATGGAAACTGGAAGGCAAGATTCCTGAAGGAAAAAGCCTTGATACAGCTAGCGCACCTTTCTCGCCTTTAAGCTCACCTTCATTTAACGACCTGGCAACTGACATCGAAAAATCACAGCTGGATAAGAACGCAACCCAAATCAGCATCAAGACATTTGATGGGCTTACCTATGAGGTGAAAGTTGGCCAAATCCCCTCGGGAAGCGACCGAATCATCCAAGTGAACGTTTCTGCAAACTTGCCCAAGGAGCGCATCCCGGCAAAAGACGAAAAGCCTGAGGATAAAAAACAACTTGATGACGATTGGGCCGCCAAACAGGAAACTCTTAAGGAAAAGTTGGAAAAAGAATCCGGGTACACCAAACATGCCTACCGGGTTAGTAGTTACACAGTGGATTCCATCCTCAAAAAGAGGGAAGAATTGCTTAAGGATAAAGAAGAAGGTGCTATCAAGCCACCTAATCCGGGCGAACCCCCCATCCCTTTTCTGAATCCGCCACCCATACCAAACAAGTAATCTTCCAGATTTCACTTGTTTTTCGAGCCATAAGTCGTTCCCAATAATTGACATTATTGGCCTTACCGACTAGGTTAGACCTTAAGGGGAACGATTTAATATGGGTAAAGTAACCAAAATAATGCTGGGCCTGAATATTTTGGCCGGAATAGCGGGTATCGTCTTTGGAATGGGTGTCAAGGGAGACCTCAAAAAAGCGGAAGAAGAAAAAACGGCCGCAGTAGCAGATGCCCAGCAAGCCAAAGGCGGCACTGGAAAGCTTCAAACTGATAACCAAAAGCTTAATAGCGACCTCCAAATTGCCCAAGGGGAGCTCAACAAAGCGACTAACCAATTGGCAGCCGCCAATCAAACCTTGGCTTCAGTACAAGGCGGCCAAGGCCAAATGGCACAGGACCTTCAGTTGGCACAAGCAGATAACGCAACATTACAATCACAATTAGTGGCAGCCCAAGGACTTGCAGAAGAAGCCAAAAACATGAAAAAGGATTTTGCAGACTACGAGGCTTTAGGAACCCCTGCTGATCTGCGGAAGATGAAAAAACGACTTGAAAAAATCGATGCCGATAAAGCTGCCACAGAATCCAAAAACGAAACCCCCAAGGGCGGCACCCCTAGAACCAATGCCAAGCCCGGAGCAGAAATTGGAGCCATTGCCAGCTACGATCCTAAATTCAATTTTTACGTCATTAATCGCGGCGCAGATCATGGCGTCAAGGCCGGTGATGAATTCAATGTCCTTCGCGCCGGGAATCTAGTTGGGAAAATTAAAATCAAACAAACTCAACCAACTGTTTCAATTGCTGATGCAGTAAAAGAGTTTACCCGCCAACTGCTCAAAGCCGGCGACAAAGTTGCCAAGGCAAACTAAGGTGAAAGCCGCTCTCATTGCCCTAACCCTGTTATTACTAGGTTCATTAGGGACAAGCGCATACCTTTTAATGGAGCAAAAAAAATCTGAGAAGCTGATTAGCAATGCGCATGAAGCGGCGGAAGATCAGAAAAAAAAGGGCCTTAAGTTAACAGAGCAAAAGGTTGCCGAAGAGAAAGAAAATTTTTCACTTAAGGGCCAACTTGCTAAAGCAACCAACGCTTTGGCAGCCGCTAATCAAAGCTTGGCCTCAGCCCAAGGTGACCAGGGGCAAATGGCGGGGGACCTTCAGTTAGCACAAGCAAATAACGCAACATTGCAGTCACAATTAGTGGAAGCCCAAGGACTTGCTGATAAAGCAATTAAACTTCAGACAACAATCATGGACTTTAACGCTACCAACGCAAAATTATCGAAGGCACTGATTGACGCAAATAAGACCCATACCGAAACATCTGTTGAACTGGATAAGGCCATCCAAGCTCTAAAACCTTTTTTGGCTACAGGGGTTACTCCTGAGCAAATAATCGAATTACAACGGAAAAGACCCATTGAAATAGCTTCGCCGCGGTTTATTGCCCCCAAGCCGATTAAACCCGGGAAGCTGAATAAACCCATCCTTAGAACAGGACAAACCCCTTGAACCTGATGCAACGTAATCTACTCACCCCAATCACTATATTAATTATCATTGGTTCCGGCCTTATCCTGACCGGAACCACCGCCTGCGAAACGCCTGATACCGATAATGTTTCAGAAAGACCTTGGAATGAGCCGCGCGGCTTCCAGTTTTTTGGAGGCGGCACTGATCGTCGCCGCAATAGATAACTACCTTCTAATTTCCCTGGACGGCATCACAACCATGTCCAATTGATGGTCATGATTTTCGGTTGGCACAGAGTCTACCAGTTGATGATCGAAGCCGATTCCTATTTTAATTCCTGATATATGGGGTAGCCATCGGTCATAAAAGCCTCGGCCTCGCCCAAGCCGGTTGCAAGACTCGTCAAATGCAAGTCCTGGGACCAAAGTTATATTAATACCTGAGGCATTTACATGAACGGCCTCTGGCGGAGGCTCCTGAATTCCAAATTTACCAACCACAAGACTTTCAACGTTTTCAGCAATTGCCGATTCATAGACTCGATCCACTTTGAAACGGGGGAAGCAAACGCTTTTAGAATAGTCAAAGAGCCGCACTACATCAGGCTCATCTGGCAGTGGTGCATACAGCAGAACTGTTTTGGCATCCCTCCACACCTCAAGTGCCTTTATCCGGTTACATATCGCCGAAGAAGCTTCTTCGCGTTCTTCTGGTCTAATTCGAATCGCACTTATTTCAGCACGAACTTTTAATTTATCTTCATTAACCGCCATCGGTTTTTGCCTTCTCCTGAAGCGATCGCCAATGCAAAACCCGATCTTTTATTTTCTTTTCAACGCCCTGTTCGGTGGGTTCATAAAAACGAGCATCAACCCCAAGGTAATCCTGGGCAACATAATGCCCCTCATAATCATGCGAATATTTATATCCTTCAGCATTACCCAGTCTTTCTGCGCCACTATAGTGGCCATCCCGTAAATGCTTGGGCACAGGGATAGTCCGCCCATTCTTGACCTCTTCCAAAGCCGAATTGATTGCAGTATAGGCGCTATTACTCTTATGCGCAGTAGCCAAGTATACCGTTGCTTCAGCAATGGGTATACGTGCTTCAGGCCAGCCAACAAATTCAGCTGCCTGATGCGCGGAGGTGGAAAGCACCAAGGCCATTGGATCGGCCAATCCAATATCCTCGGAGGCACTGATCATCAATCGGCGCGTGATAAATCGAGGGTCTTCACCCGCAAGAATCATCTTGGCCAACCAATAAAGAGCCGCGTCGGGGTCACTGCCGCGAATCGATTTAATGAAAGCTGATATAGTGTCATAATGTTGATCTCCGTCAGCATCATAGACAATCGCCTTTTTCTGGATGCATTCCTCTGCCACTTCCATCGACACTCTGATTATGCCTTCCCCATCAGGAACAGTGGTAAGAGCGGCGATCTCCAGTGAATTTAATGCCTTTCGAGCATCTCCATCAGAAATCCTCGCCAAATGTTCCAAAGCCTCCGGCTTGACCTCCATTTTTATGTGCCCCAAGCCGCGTTCGCTGTCCACCAATGCCCGTTCCAGAAGACTATGAATATCCTCCTCACCGAGAGGTTGTAGTTCGAATATTTGCGAGCGTGACACTAATGGTGAGTTAACAAAAAAGAAGGGGTTATGAGTGGTGGCCCCTACAAGCCGAATGGTGCCACCTTCCACATCGGGCAATAACACATCCTGTTGAGATTTATTGAAACGGTGAATCTCATCTATAAAGAGTAGGGTGGGCCGCCCGGTATTCTCAAGCCTGTTTGCGGCCCCACTTAATACCCGCCGCATCTCCGCCACGTTACTTTCCACTCCACTTAAGCGTTCGAACTTACTCTCGGTCCGATTGGCAATGATTTGGGCCAATGTAGTTTTCCCGGTTCCGGGCGGACCATAAAAGATTAAGGACTGAATCCGGTCAGCCTCTATTGCCCGCCGCAGCAGCATGCCCGATTTGAGAATATGCTGCTGACCGGCATACTCATCGAGAGTTTGCGGGCGCATTCGAGCGGCCAACGGCGCCTGTCGCTGGCCTGCAGCACGATCCGCCTTTGGAGTTTCGGCTTGAGACCCCGATTCACCGCTGAATAGATCGCGTTCTGCCACTTGTTTTAGTTTACCGGTTAGAACAGGAGAAGGGCACAAAAAAACCCAAACCAAACCGCGCTTACAAGGCCCAAGGAACGATGATTCCAAGGTGGGGCCCAATCAACGCCTTACGACTTCCAGTCAAGGCCTGACGGCCAGCATCGAAGGCAAGGCCCCATTTATATTTATTACCTTCCAGGGCGTGTATCCTTGCGCGGCCCGGCCGGGTACAAACAATATACCCTACAGGCAATCTTTCCTCAAGCCGACTTTGCTTGCAGAGGATCAGAAGTTGCCCCAAATTCGCCCCATGCACCGTGTATTTTTATTACTTGCCACGCTTCTCCCGATTCTGGCTTTCGCCAAGTCGCCCAATATTATCTACATCATTTCTGATGACCACACCTGGACTGATTACAGTTTTATGGGCCATAAGGTTATTGAGACACCCCATATCGATAAACTTGCCAAAGAGAGCCTGACCTACACACATGGCTATGTGCCCAGTAGCTTATGTTGTCCATCTCTGGCAACAATGATTACCGGTCTATACCCACATCAAAACAAAATCACAGGCAACGAGCCGCCCATTCCGACGCAAGGCAAACGATCGCCGGAATACGCCAAACGTTTTGCTGAGCAGGTGGCACTAATCGACAAAGGGCCGTCGCTTCCGAGAATACTTAAAGAGAAAGGTTACGTGAGTCATCAAAGTGGCAAATGGTGGCAGGGCCATTACAGCAGGGGCGGCTTCACACACGGCATGACTCATGGGGACCCCAAAAGGCGAGGTCGTCACGGTGATGAAGGTCTTAAGATCGGCCGGGAAGGACTAAAGCCAATTTATGATTTCATTGAGGAAGCAGGTGAGAAGCCTTTCTTCATTTGGTACGCGCCTTTTCTTCCACACACACCACACAATCCGCCTAAGCGACTCTTTGATAAATACGCCGCCAAAGTAGATTCTCCTCATGTGGCACGTTACTACGCAATGGTCGAATGGTTTGATGAAACGGTGGGAGAACTGGTCGGACACATTGACAAGAAGGGCATGGCTAAGGATACGATCATTATCTACGTCACCGATAACGGCTGGATTCAGAATCCCAAGGCCCGTGGTTATGACATGAAGAGCAAACGCAGCCAATATGACGGGGGTACGCGTACACCCATCATGGTGCGCTGGCCGGGCAAGGTGAAACCGGCCATGTCCACCACGCCTGTTTCCAGTATCGACATGGTTCCGACGGCTCTCAAAGCAGTGGGCTTCAAGCCAACTAAGGATATGCACGGGCTGGATCTACTGGATGAAAAAGCCATTAACGCCCGTAAATTTTTATATGGGG